>JAISME010000126.1 GCA_031276915.1 Zoogloeaceae bacterium | reverse complement strand
CCGGTTACGTCATCCATTTCCTCGCCGACGACAAGGTTTTCGCCCACGCGCGTGTTGGCTTCGCCCAGACGGCAACGCTGCTCGCGGGGAATGACCGCCTTGCGCTCGACACATTCCTCAACCCAGATTTCCGGCCATGGCAATTCGCTCGCCAAATAACGCGCAAGCCCTTCGGCGGTGCGCGGGGCAACCAGAAGCTCCACCGCCTGCGGGCGCGGCGGACGCGCCGGGTGCAATTCGGGATAGGCTTGCCCCATCAGGCTGTAGAGCATGCGCTGCATGTTTGCGTCGCCTTGCTCGACAAGCCGCCGCGCGTAGTCGTAGTAACGCTCGGCGCGGAAAAACAGGTGCGCGACGCGGTTGTTGATGAGGTCGAGAAAATCCTTGACCACCTCCCGGTCGGCGCGCGCCTCGGCCATGAGTTCCTCGGTATAGAGGGTGGGCAGCGGCCCCTGGGTGCTGTAGAGACCCACCAGGGTATTTTCCAGCCGATAGCGCGAAACGGCGGGAAGCGACGACGGGGCTTCCAGGGGGCTTGCTTCCGCTTCTTCCTCCGCCTCGTCCGCAATGGCTTCATCAAGACGGAAAGCGACGACCTCGCTTGCCGGAAAGGCCAGCGAGAGCCAGGGGACGACGCGGACATGGCGCTCGATTTCGGCGCGCGCGACGCCCTGCCGCTCAAGCTCCAGCGTGAGCAGGCGCAGCGCCTGCTCCAGAGAGAAGCGCGCGGGATGTTCCGCGAGAACGCGGCCTATCCCAGTTGTCGGTCGCCCATGCGCGGTGGCCATTCCAGACGTTCTCCGGCGCCCGCCACGTCAAGGACGAGGCGGGCGTAATTGTTAATGGATGTAAAGCCGCTGAAGAACCGCTCCAGCGTGTTGGCGAACAAAAACATGCTGCCGAAGGAAGCAAACCCCGCCGGATCGAGCACCAGCGTGAGCCGCCGCCCGCGATACAGCCTGCCCTGAATCAGCCGGTCTTCCTCCTCACTGGAAAACTCAAGGATCGCGTCGCAGCAACGCCGGTTGGCGGCGGCCAGTTCCGGTGCGACGGCAGCGTCCCCAATATAGAGCCGCAGCATGGCGCGCAGCAATCCCGCCGAGGCTTGCGGCAGCAAGTGCGCGCTCAGATGCGAGAGATAGAGCCATTGTTGCAGGTCACCCTCGGGACGCGGCAGAACGGGGGTCGGCACGGTAATGTTGGAAAACTGCGCCTGCGCCGGGGAATCATCGGTGGGTACGCAGACATCGCCGACGCGAAGCGCGTTGGGGGCATCACGGTTGCAGCAGACAAGCTCAATGGAAAGCACATGTTTTTGCAGCGCCTCTATGCCATCGAAGGCCGCGTAGAGCGGCGTAATCAGGTAACGGGAGCCTTCGTCGCCATCCGTCAGGAAACGGACGCCGTATACAAACGGCGCGTCAGCGGCGCGGATGAGTTCATAGGGGTGATAACGTTCCACCCGCCCGCCGGGAAACAGGCCGGTCACATGGGTCACGCTCAGGATGTCGAGGTTCTTCGTCTTTTCGTCCTGGGGATGCAACGGGTATTCCACTTGTGTATTATCGACGGTCAAGGGTTCGGCGAACGCGCCAAAGACGTTGCTTGCCGCCACCACGCCCAGGACAAAGCTGCCCCGGTCAAATTCCGGGATGCGCTCAAAAGGCGGTTTCAGGCAAAAGGTAATTTCCAGCGCGCGGGCCTCCTTCCCGCCTGGCAGCGCGGCCAATCCTTCCAGACGCAGGAAGAGCAATTGTTCCGGCAAATAGAAATAACGGAGGATTTCCATGTAGGCGCGGTTGTAGCGCCGGTCTTCTGGCAGGCGGGGATCCCGCAGCGGGAAAAACTGTTGCCGCACGGCGCTCGCGGGCAGAATGTGCGTGCTTGCGCCAATTTGTACTTCCAGATGTGATAGTTGTCGCAACAGCACGAAAAAACGTTGCGCCGCATGGCTTGCGGGACCCGCCAGATGCAGTTGCAAGGGCGCCTCCGGCCCCTGCCCGGCAAAGAGCGCGCCGCTCATGGACAACGTCACCCGGAAATGCGGCGAACCGGCAGGTTGCCCGGCGCGCACGGCCGTCACGCGGGCAGGCGGCGCCCACAAGTCGTGTTGCGTACTGTAGATGCAGGTAACATTGCCCGCCGGGCGCGAGGCCAGCCTGACGCCACGCGGCACTCGCAAGGGTTCGTCAAACCCCTGCTGCTGTTGAAAACGCACCATCGTCATCGAAGGCAGGGGCAGGAGCGCCTGCGGGAATGTCCAACGCAACAGGTTTTGCAGGAACAACGGCGCGTTGCGGCTCAGGCGCTCGCGGATACGCGCGGTCAGGAACGCTGTTCCTTCCAGCACGCGCTCGACATCCGGGTCGCTGCTCGATCCTGCCAGCATGGGCGCCAGCGCCGGATACTTTTTCGCAAAAGCGACCGCGTCCACGCGCAGGGCGTCCAGTTCTTCCTCAAAAAACCGTTTCATGGCGTTGCCCGCCTGGAAGAAAAAGCCACCGTCACCTCCATGACGACCGGACTCTTATTGACATATCGCTCATTCCAGTTCCGCTACGCATTGCCCTGTCGCGTCCATGTCGAGCCGGGCCAGGCGGTAGGGCGGCAGCCCCTGTTCCGCGCGCGCGCGGGCCTCGCCCATGCCGTGCAGGAGCGCCTTCGAGAGGCGGGGCAGGATGTGCAGGTTCAGGATGTATTCGATATTGCGCGCCCCCGTTTCCACCTCCGTGCACCGCGCCACGATGCTTTTCGCCACGGCTTCGCTCCATTCCAGGGCAATCTTGCTGTTCGCCTGCAATTGCGCGGCGATACGGGTCAATTTTTGCGTCACGATGGCGCTCAAGGCCGCGTCCGAAAGAGTGGCGAAAGGCAGGAGGGTCATCCGACCGACCAGCGCGGGCTTGAAATGCTGGTTCAGGCAGGGGCGAATGGCCTCAAGCGCGGCGCCCATGATGGTTTCGTCCTCTTCCCCGGCTTCCCGTTTTTCCCGCAGCATCGTCTCGATCGTGTCAGAACCCAGATTGCTGGTGAGCACGATGACCGTATTGCGAAAACGCACTTCCTTGCCCTCGCCATCCTGCAACAACCCCTTGTCGAACACCTGGTAGAAAAGATTCATGATGTCCGGATGGGCTTTTTC
>JAISME010000095.1 GCA_031276915.1 Zoogloeaceae bacterium | reverse complement strand
TAAAAAATTATACTGGCGGCGGTTCCATCGTCTGGGGCTGTTTCGTGAGCAAGACCAGCAAAATCAAGTCTTTCAGGGCGATTGCCAAGTATATCCCCAGCAGATGCCGTCACAAGAGTACCTCCCTGCCGAACTGAGGATCAAGTCCAATACGACACGTGACAGGCACGCAACCAGCAGACAGCCCGGAATCAACCGCCTCGCAAGAAGCGGCTCCGGGCACTTCAGCAATATGCAACGCCACGGGCTGCTGACAAAATCCCCCGGGTAGCGAATCCCGGGGGATTTTTTTCCACCATCGCAAGCGCAATCCGGTTCGTAATCCCGACCGCAGATCGGGAGCTGCCTAGCACATTGTGTTAAATTGCCAAACTGTCCTGCAATTCTGTGCACCTGTCCGGAAGGGGGAGTACGTGTCGCTTGTCCAGCAATTCGCAACCTACAGCCAATGGCGCGCCCAGGTGGTCAGGAAAGTTGCCGCTTTCCGGTGCTGGCTTGACAAGCAGGAACTGGGCGCCGATGAAATCCATGCCTGTCTCGATCCTCTCCTGACACGCCTTCGGGACGATCATCTCAATGTTGCCTTTGTCGCCGAATTCTCGCGTGGCAAATCCGAACTCATCAACAGCATCTTCTTCTCCGATTACGGTTGCCGCATCCTGCCATCTTCCGTTGGCCGCACCACCATGTGTCCGACGGAACTCCTGTATCGTCCGGACAAGCCGCCCGCCATCGAACTCCTGCCCATCGAGACCCGTCTCGAAACCCGGAGCCTGGGCGAATACCGGGACATTCCCGAAGCCTGGTCACGCGCCCCGCTGAATATCGATTCGGCGCAGGACATGCAGGTGGCCCTGCGCCAGGTAAGCGAAGTGCGCCGCGTGTGCCTGAAAGAGGCGCTCACCCTGGGGTTCGGCACGGGCGCCGCGGAGATCGCCTGGTACAGGGACAAGAACGGCCAGGTGGAAATTCCCCGCTGGCGTCACGCCATCATCAACTTCCCGCATCCCCTGCTGAAGGAGGGGCTCGTGATCCTGGATACCCCGGGTCTCAACGCCATCGGCACCGAACCGGAGCTGACCCTCTCCCTCCTGCCGCAGGCGCACGCCATCCTTTTCCTTCTCGCCGCGGACACGGGCGTGACCCAGTCCGATCTCGCCATCTGGCGGGCGCACACCGGCGCGCGCCAGAACCAGCAACGGCGCATCATTGTCCTGAACAAGATCGACAGTCTCTGGGATTCCCTCAAGAGCGATTCCGAACTGCAGGCCGAAATTGACAAGCAGGTATGCGCCTGCGCCGAAATCCTGGACATTTCCGCGTCACAGGTTTTCCCTGTCTCCGCGCAAAAGGGGCTGCTTGCCAAGATTCACGGTGATCGGGAGCTGCTCGCGAAAAGCCGGCTCCGGGAACTGGAATCCGCGCTTTCCGGCAAGCTGATTCCCGCGAAACAGGAAATCGTGCGCGATGACGCGGTGGAGGGGTTCAGTTACACCCATGTGCGCACCCTGGCGTTCCTGGATTCCCGCCTGGACAGTTGCCGGGCGCAGATGGAGGAACTTTCCCGCCTGAACGGCAAGAATCGCAACGTGCTCGAATTCACGATGAACAAGGCGCGCGCGGAAAAAGACGCGTTCGACGCCAGCCTGCAACGCTACCATGCCACCCGCAACGTGCTGGCGCGCCTGGGCGCCCGGTTGTCCGAACAACTGAACCTTCCGGGCCGCCATTCGACGGTCAGCGCCACCCGCGCGACCATGGAGAAAGTGGCCTTTTCCAAGCAGCTCTCCGATACCATGACCGCGTTCTTCGATACCGCGCGGGATTCCTTCGCGCAGGGAAACGCGGTCGTCGACGAAATCCGCGCCATGATGGATGTCGCCTACCGGCGCATGGTCACCGAATACGGCGCGCGCCTGCCGCCAGTCGCGCCTTTCACGCTGGCGCGCTACAACAGGGAACTCCTGCGTCTCGAAACCTGGTGCGACAACAATCTCAGCACACTGGCAAGCCTCCTGACCCAGGGAAAACACGTCATCACCCGGAAATTCTTCAGCGAAGTCGTGCAGCAGGTCATCAAGCTTTTCAAATACGCGAATCGTGACGCGGAAATCTGGCGCAAGGCCATTCTGGCGCCTCTCGAAACCCAGGTGCGCGAACGCCAGTCGCACCTGAGGCGCCGTCTGGAAAATGTCCAGCGCGTCCTTGATGCGGGCGGTTCCCTGAAAGCGCGCATCCGCGACCTGGAAGCCACGGAAAAACATCTGCGCGCGCAGATCCGGAGCATGGATGCCTTCCAGCGCGATTTCACCCGGATCGTCTTCCACGAACAGCCATCCCCGCGGCGACAGGTCTCGCGCGTTCCATGCCCTGCGCGCAGCGATCTTCCGGAGTAACCAGGCGATGTCCAATTTCGATCTCATCGTGTTCGACTGGGACGGCACCCTGATGGATTCCGCCACCGCCATTGTGGAGGCAATCCAGGCGTCCTGCCGGGATCTTGGCCTGCCTGTTCCGAGCACGGCGCGGGCGCGGCACGTCATTGGGCTGGGATTGGCCGAGGCCCTGCAGCACGCGGTTCCCGATCTGCCCGAACATGCGTATCCCCGCATGTCCGAGCGCTATCGTCATCATTACCTTGCCGGCGACCACACGCTTCGCCTGTTTACGGGCGTCGAGGCGATGCTTGCCGATTTGCGCGCGCGCGGGTTCGCGATTGCCGTCGCGACGGGCAAGAGTCGCGCCGGGCTGGCGCGGGCCATGGCGCATTTCGATCTTGGCGCCTTTTTCCACGCGACGCGCACCGCCGACCAATGCCGGTCGAAACCACACCCGCAGATGCTGGAAGAATTGATGGAGGAACTGGGATCGACACCGGAGCGCACCCTGATGATCGGCGACACCACGCACGATCTCCAGATGGCGAAAAATGCCGGCGTTCCGGGGATCGGCGTCAGTTACGGCGCGCATCCCGAGCAGGAATTGCGCGCGCTTTCGCCGCTGGCCTGCATGCCCACGGTCGCGGCCCTGGCCGAATGGCTGCGCCAGAACGCGTAGTGGCGTTGCCTGGAGGCCATGGCGCGCGTAGCGCGGGAAACCGGCTCCACGGCATGGACGCGCCTCGCGCGCATGTCCCGCGCCGCGCCGTTCGTCCACAACAGTTGCGTTTTCCGGCCCGGCGCGCCCCACAAGAAAGCGTTTTGCCCGAACGCGCGGGCGAGGTGACCGGCAGTGGCGGCTTTCATGCCGGGAATCCAGAATGTTGCTTCCGGCGGCCAGTTGGCCGCGTCCGCCCGGTTCTCTCCAGGGAGAAATCGCCAGCGCAGACGCGTGAGCGCGCGCCGCAAGGCCGCCTGGCGCGCCCTGTTCTCGGCGATGGACAGGCGACGGGACTCCGGGTTGCAGGCGGTCAGCAAACTCCAGCAGGTGTGTTTTTCCGCCGCCAGCCAGGTATCCAGCGCCCGTGGCGCGGGCGCGCCCACGCGCAACACCCATTCCATGCCCGCGCCCGGCCATACGCGATAGGCTGTCGCCCGGTAGGCGCGTTCCAGGGCAGAGGACATTGCCGTCAGGCGACGGTTGTTTCCCCGTCCCTTTCCGACGGGTAGCGTATTTGCCACAGGCAGTTTCCCTTGCTCTCCTTCTGGATCGCCGCCAGCGTATCCAGATGCGCGGATTCCTCATCCGCCGTGGCGCGGCGCACGACGAGGGACGCGCGGCGCGCGCGTACCGGGTCACGAGCGTCCAGCAGACGGTGCTGGCGACGTTCGTGATCGGCGGGCGGATCCATCAGCAGGCTCTCCTGTCCGCGCGTCATGGCAAGATAGACTTCCGCCAGCAATTCGGCATCCAGCAGCGCCCCGTGCAGGGTTCGATGGGCGTTGTTGATCTGGTAACGGGCACAGAGCGCGTCCAGATTGTTCCGTTGGCCGGGATGCAGCGCGCGGGCCAGCGTCAGGGTGTCGATCACGCCCGCGCATGTTTCCCGCACGGGCGAGAGCTCCAGCAGGGCGAATTCCATGTCCAGGAAGCCGATGTCGAAGGCGGCGTTGTGGATGACAAGTTCCGCGTCGGCGATGAATTCCCGCAGTTCGCGGGCGATCTGGGCGAATTTCGGCTTGTCTTCCAGGAACTCCGGGGAGATGCCGTGTATCTCCTGCGCGCCCGGGTCGATGTCGCGTTCCGGATTGACGTATCGGTGCAGCGTCCGACCCGTCAAGCGGCGATTTTCCAGTTCCACGCAGCCCACCTCGATGACACGGTGTCCCTGGCGTGGTTCCAGGCCGGTGGTTTCCGTATCCAAAACGATCTGGCGCATATCCTTACTCCTTGTCACCCATTGGAATATCCGTGATGCCGCGATTGGCGAGCGCATCGGCGCGCTCGTTTTCCGGATGACCGGCATGTCCCTTCACCCAGATCCATTCGACCTCATGGCAGGCCGCGAGCGCGTCGAGTTCCCGCCAGAGGTCGACGTTCTTGACCGGCGCCTTGTTCACGGTCCGCCAGCCGTTCTTCTTCCAGTTGGCGATCCAGGCGCCGATGCCCTGCTGTACGTATCTGGAATCGGTATGCACGCGAACGCGCGCCGGACGTTTCAGGATGCTCAGGGCCTCGATCACGGCGCGAAGCTCCATGCGATTGTTGGTGGTGCGCGCCTCGCCTCCCCAGAGTTCCTTTTCGCGCCCTTCCGCGCGCAACAGCGCGCCCCAGCCGCCAGGACCGGGATTCCCCTTGCAGGCGCCGTCGGTGTAGATTTCGACTTCGGTTCTTTCTTCAGTCATCCGGATGCTCCTTGCGCACGATGGGAGTGAGCGCCTTGGCCTTGATTTGCGGGCTGTTCCAGGTTGGCACGATCAGCCGCATGCCACAAACCCGCTTGATTGCCCGCACCATGTAAACACTTCCGGCGAATCCCCACCAGCGGTTGCCGGCAAGCTCCAGGAAACGCCAATGTTCCAGCCATTTTTCGCGCGTGCAGGGCGGCGCGTAGCAGCCGAAAGCACCGCGATCCAGTTCGAAGCCGAGCAGTTTCAGCCAGTCCTTCAGGCGTGGCACGGAAAGATACTGGCCGTTCCAGGGAAAATCGCGGGCACGGCCCGACAGGCGGCGGAACAGTCCCCAAAGCGAGCGGGGATTGAATCCCAGGATGAAAAGCTGGCCTTCGGGACGCAAGACGCGCTCCACCTCGCGTAGAATCCGGTGTGGCTCCGGATAAAACTCCAGCACATGCGGCAGCACCACGAGATCCACGCTTTGCGCGGCAATGGGCAGATGTGTAAAGACCGTCTGGATGGAAAGCGGCAATCCGTCTTCCGGCGTTGCGTCGTCCAGGATGGCGCGCAGGGGAATGCGGTTCGCGCGCAGGAAATCCCGTCGCGACAGGCCGATCTGCAGGGCGTTGAACCCGAACACATCCGCGAGCGCCGCGTCCAGCCGGGATTGTTCCCAGTGCAGGACATAGCGGCCTTGGGGCGTCTCCAGCCAGGAATCCAAACCGGGAATTGACATGTCCGTCGAGAATCAGAATCAGATGTTCGAGATTACCACCCTGACCGCTTTCCGCGATAACTATATCTGGGGGCTTTCCCGGCGTGGCCAGGCGGCGATCGTCGATCCGGGCGACGCCGGTCCCGCGCTTGCCTGGCTTGCGCGGGAAGGTCTCGCACTGGAGGCCATCCTCATCACCCACCACCATCAGGATCATCAGGGCGGCGTCGCCGGGGTGCTGGCGCGGTACCCGAACGCCCACGTCTACGGGCCGGGATGCGAGTCTATCACAGGCCGCACCCGCTCCCTCCGTGGCGGCGAACGCTTTGCGCTGCTGGGTGTCGATGTCGATGTACTCAATGTCGCCGCGCACACCCGCGGTCACCTGGCCTATCATGCCGGAGACGCGCTCTTTTGCGGCGATACGCTCTTCGGCGGCGGCTGTGGACGTCTCTTCGAGGGAACACCGGAGGACATGGTCGCGGCACTGGCGAAACTCGCCGCCCTGCCGGATGCGACGCGCGTCTTCTGTGCCCACGAATACACCTGTTTCTGCCTGGAATTCGCGCTTCAGGACGTGGAGCCGGAAAACCTCGCGCTCAGGGAACGCCTGGAAAAAAGCCGGGCGCTTCGGAAGGCCGGCTTGCCCACCGTCCCTTCCACGCTGGCGCTGGAAAAGGCCACGAATCCGTTCATGCGCGTCACCGAACCGCAAGTTGTCGCAAGCGCCCGCGCCCACGCCCCGGATGCCGTTTCCGCCGCCGCCATCCTCGCCGCCCTGCTGGCAATGCTGGATGCCCACTGAACACGGCGACCCGCGGTGACGAATGGGAAACGGAAAAGATTTCAGCGGGACCCGGGCGGAAAACCCGAAGAACATGTTACGCTCCAGAAGCCTGGAATTTTCCCTTGAATGACCATGACAACTCCCCTCGCCGATTTCACCCTGCCCGCCACCGGCGGCGCGCCTTTTTCCCTTGGCGACGCGCGCGGCAAGATTGTCGTGCTGTATTTCTATCCCAGGGACAGCACACCCGGCTGCACGACCGAAGCGCAGCGGTTTCGTGATCTTTACCCTGAATTCGCCAGGGCGGGCGCGATCATCGTCGGCGTCTCCCGTGACTCCCTGAAATCACACGAGAATTTCAAGGCGAAACAGGCGCTGCCGTTTGATCTCATCAGCGACGCGGACGAAATGCTCTGCGCGCGGTTTGGCGTCATCAAGCAGAAAAAGCTGTACGGCAAGGAGGTGCGCGGCATCGAGCGCAGCACTTTCGTGATCGGCACGGACGGCTGCCTGAAGCGCGAATGGCGTGGTGTCAAAGTGCCCGGTCACGCCGAAGAAGTCCTGAATTTCGTGCGCGCGCTCTGACTTTTCCTTGTTCCCTTCGACATGCGCAAATCCACCAGGAAAACCGAAACCAAGCTTTTCGTGCTCGATACCAATGTATTGATGCACGATCCCTCCAGTTTGTTCCGTTTCGAGGAACATGATGTGTATCTGCCGATCATGACACTCGAAGAACTGGACAATCACAAACGGGGCATGTCCGAAATCGCCCGCAATGCCCGCCAGGTTTCCCGTCTTCTCGATGAAATGCTCGTCTTGGCGGACGATATTGCCGATGGCATCCCGCTGCGGGCGCCGAGCCACAATCTGGCGCAGGGGCGGCTTTTTTTGCAGACCGAGGCGATCGGCGACGAACTGCCGCCCGGCTTGCCGACTTCCCGGTGCGACAACCAGATCCTTTCTGTCGTTGTCCATTTGCAGCGCCGTCATCCCCGACGGCAGGTGTTCCTGGTCTCCAAGGACATCAACATGCGCATCAAGGCGCGTGCCCTGAGACTGCCGGCGGAAGACTATTTCAGCGACCAGGTGCTGGAAGACACCGATCTTCTTTACGCGGGTTGCCGGGCGCTCCCTGCCGATTTCTGGGAAAAGCATGGACGGGACCTTGCTTCCTGGAAGAAGGACGGAAAGACCTATTACCAGGTCAACGGTCCCCTGTGTCCGGAGTTCCTGCTGAATGAATTCCTGTATCTCGAAGACACGCCGGAATTCACCGCCTGGGTGCGGGAAGCCGCCGGCAAGCAGGCGATCCTGGAGACGCTGACCGATTACACCCATCCCAAGCACGCGGTATGGGGCATCAATGCGCGCAATCGCGAGCAGAATTTCGCGCTCAATCTGCTCCTGCATCCGGAAATCGATTTCGTCACGCTCCTGGGACAGGCGGGAACCGGCAAGACACTGCTGACGCTGGCGGCGGGCCTTGCCCAGGTGCTGGAGGAAAAACGCTACTCGGAAATCATCGTGACGCGCGTGACGGTTTCCGTCGGCGAGGATATTGGCTTCCTACCCGGCAACGAGGAAGAAAAAATGACGCCATGGATGGGCGCGCTGGAAGACAACCTGGAGGTCCTCACCCGTTCCGACCCCGCGGACGACAAGGCGGGTGTCTTTTCCGGCGAGTGGACGAAAGCCGCCACGCACGATCTCATCCGTTCGCGCATCCGGATAAAATCCCTGAATTTCATGCGCGGGCGCACTTTCCTGAACAAGTTCCTGATAATTGATGAAGCGCAGAATCTCACGCCCAAGCAGATGAAAACCCTGATTACCCGCGCCGGACCGGGGACCAAGGTCGTTTGTCTTGGCAACATCGCCCAGATCGATACGCCGTATCTCACGGAAGGGGCTTCCGGCCTGACTTACGTGGTTGACCGTTTCAAGGGCTGGCCGCATTCCGGCCATGTCACCTTGCAGCGCGGCGAGCGCTCGCGGCTCGCCGACCACGCGGCGGAAGTGCTGTAGCCTTGCGGAATCCATGTGCTCCGGCAGTAACGCGCGCGATTCCTGACGCCATTGGGCAAGTCCCCTTTTTGCCTGCCAGTTGGTGGCGCGCAAAAGGCCGCGCCACTCCAGGCCGGGAAGCAAGCATCCGGGCGGGTAGACTTGCACGGTGATGTTTTTATATTATCCTCAAGTACCCCGTGCCAAATCGAAGGAAGAACAAGATGACCGATCAGGCCGCACAGTTGTCCACGCAACAATCCAATCCCGAGCTTCAGGAACGCGACATTGTCTTGTCCGTCGTCGCGTCCCTGATCGATACGAACGGTAACGCCAGGAGCAAGGCCCTGCTTCGAAAGCAGGCGCTTTTGACCGCCTTGATCCGAAAACTGCAAAAGCATCCGGATTTCGCACCCCTGCTTCTGGATGCCGAGGCCAGACTGATTGTGCGGGCAAGCGCGCTCCAGGACATCGGAAAATCGAACGTGCCCGACAAGATCCTGCTAAAACCCGGGAAACTGACTCCAGCGGAATACGAACTCGTCAAGAAACATCCCACGACCGGCTATGAGGCTTTGCGGGAAGCCGAGCGTCTGCTGGGGCACGCGTCCACTTTCTTGCGCTACGCGCAGGAAATCGCCTGGTGTCATCAGGAAAAATGGGATGGATCCGGTTATCCCCGGCAGTTGCGAGGCGAGACCATCCCGTTCGCGGCACGCATGGCCTCCATCATTGACGTCTATAACGCCATTACCAGCCAGCGGGTTTACAAACCGGCCTTGCCGCATGAGGATGCGATCGAGATCATGCGTGACTTGCGTGGTCGCGCCTTCGACCCCCGGATTACCGACGCCTTTCTGGAAATCTCCTCCGAAATCGGCACGCTGGCGCGCAAGTACGCGGATCGTTTCGACCAGCAGGCGGAGATCGAGCGCCTGGCCAGCGCCGCGGCGGAGGAAATCACGCTCTAGGGGGCGTGGTCCGCAATGCCGGGGAGCAGGTCCGGGCCCGGTCTTGTGCCGGTGAATCGCGCGAAAGCACCTTGAAACCGAGGCTGCCCGATGGTTTGCCTCTGGTTTCAGGGTAACGGCAACGGATGGGTTCTTTGCAGATGCTGGTATGTCAGGCTATTGCGCATTGCCCGTTCCAGATCACCGTGGATAACGGCCTCGTCCAGGTTTT
>JAISME010000046.1 GCA_031276915.1 Zoogloeaceae bacterium | reverse complement strand
GGCGGAATACCTTGTCCGTCGGGAAAAATGTGAAGGCTCCTTGGCAACTGTATTCCGCCTGCCCGGTTGTCCTCCCTTTCTCCGTTAACGCGAGATACGCCGAGGCTACCAGATATTCCCGGTTCGCTTTCTCCGCCGGGTAGCCTTCCAGGTGGAACGTGTATCCGCAGGGCAGGCCGCGCACGTTCCCGGAACCCGTCGCCAGGCTTCCGGATACGCCCGCCGCGTGCATCCGCACTTCCGCCAACCGCTTGCCCAGCGCCGCGTCCGTGTAATCCCCCGGCCATTCGTACAGCTCTTCGTTCGGAAAGCCTGTCTTTCTCGGCTTGGGATCGCTTACTTCCAGGTCGGCCAGCGGCTTCTCAAAATCAAAGTCGTTCGTTACCCAACGCCCCGGTCGATGCTTCTCTTCCGCCGAAAATACGCTCAGATGCTCTTCGTCTATCTTGCCTTCCGGGTTGTACAGCACTTTCGCGTGCGGCGCCTTGCCGTGCGCCGCCATGTCGTCGATCAGCACCAGATGGTGCGCTCCCTTCGAATGCTCGAAATACCAGTAAATCCCCCATTCCTCCATCAGCCTTTGGATGAAGGCAAAGTCCGTCTCGCCATATTGCACCTGGTAGCCCAGGACCGGATATCTCCCGCTCAGCCGCTTCTTCACCGGAAAATTGTAGTCGGACAGGACTTCGTCAATGATCTGGACGACGGTCTTCTCCTGATAACGCTTGTAGTCGCTCGTCCGCGTCGCCAGCACCAGCCACGGCTCGATCTCTATTTCGTAGATGCTTTGCTGGTCGTTGCTCTCCACGATCCTGGCTTTCGTCACCAGCCCGGATATCTCGCGCCGCCCAAGATCGCTCAATTCAATGTGCGCGGTGAACTCCTTTCCGATCAACTGCTTGTAATTCACATTGGCCGCTTCGTGCCGCCCGATGTATGAATCGCTCGGAGTCTTCAGTACAAAGACGTATTTGTACAGCGCGGACAAACTCTCTTCCCCGGACATCCGGAAAAATTCCAGCGGCAACGACGGCATCGCTGGAGAACTGACGGTAACGGTAAAGGTCATGAGTATTCCTTTCTTCATTCACTGAATGCGGAACAAGCCTTGGCGACTTGATTTGGCGGCTTGATGCGCGAGAGGTCGCGGGCGCGCGCTTTTTTCTTCATATCGCCTCCATTGCCCTTCCGGTTTCGGCAATCCACGAAATTCCGGGGGTGACCGGATACGGCATTCCTGCCCCATCGAAATTCCATACGCCGAGTATCGGGGACGATTCGCCGGAAACATCCTTGAAATCATGGGCGCCCCGGTTGTGGCATTTTTTTCGGCGCCCAATCCTTCCAGCGTTCGCTGCCCGCCTGGAACAACGTCCTCCCGCGGAGTACGCGCCCTTGCCAGGGGAAAGGCCCCGATCCGCGCCCGTGTCAAGCGCCGAATCCAGCGTGGACAGCCAGTTTTTGCTCATTTCATCGGCTCCCTTGGCGATGGGCGGAGAAAAACGTTTTCATTATCCTGGAAACCGCCGTTGGACGCGCTCGGGTGTGCTGCCCCGGAGCGGGCTGGCGCGGTAGCTTCCATCAAAAAAACGAGTGGCCAACTGCGGTTTTCAGGATTATACAAAACCATGCGCGGCTCGGCGGACTAAATTCCCCGGAATGCCGAAAACCACACGAACGGAAAAATCAGTACCCGGGCGGAAGTTCGTTGGAAACATGGAGTTCCACGGATTCCGCCATGAGGCCGAGATAGGCGTGGATATCCATCTTGATGAAATGCGGAAGAATTTCCGAGGCGGGAAGCAGGGTTGGCGCCGGGGCATGGAAAACCTCGTCCCGCGATAATGGGCCAAGCTTTTCGACGACAAGCGCGAACAGTGCTTGCCCATTCTTGTCCCGGATGTCCTGCGCGTCCGGCTCTTGCGCCTGGAGGAAGGTTTCCAGGCACTGGTCGGCGCGGCCTTGCGCGATGTCGTCCGCGCTTCCCTTGCCCTGGTGCAGCCAGCCCCGGCCCGGGTCGGCAAATGTAAAGAGCGCCCCGGTGCGCGCGCTCCACAGGTAAAGCTTGCCAAAGGCCGTCCGGGCAATGACGAAGTAGTCTTTCGCTCCCTCGAACGCGCCGAACCATTTGCGCATGTCCGGCTCGTAGGCTTCCGGATTCACGATCCAGAACAGGCCTTCCCTGAAACCGCAAAAACCATGCGTCCGCCAGAATTCCAGCAGGCTGTCCGGCAGATTCCCCTGAAATCTGGCGAGGGTCGCCGCGTCCGCCGGCTCACTGTGGGTGGGCAAGCCGAATTTCTCGAAAAAAAGTTTGAAACGATTGTCCATATCGAATTCCCGGTAAAAGAAGTCAAATCATGGGCGTCCATTCCGGCGCCTGGAAATATGGTGTTCCGGTTCGTAGACTGTTCCCGTCACGATTTTTTCATGCCGACTCCGGCCAAGCCAGGTCGTCCATCCCAAGCGTTGGGTTGCGCCGAGCTGGACGATCGGAGCGCATTTTGCGTGGATGTCGAGCTGGATTTTCCAGTGATACTCAAAGCCGACGAAAGCGCGCACCCATTCGATCAGAACCGGCAAGTCCCTGCCGTTCGGCACGAATCGCAGATATTCCTCGAAACTCAGCGGCCCGATGACCAAGCAAAAACCATGCTGCCGGTCCAGCACCATCTCGCCGAGAATCATGCCTTCTCCGAGCACGGAGGCCAAACTGGGTTTGCCCAGCCGGCAGCGTTCCTCTTGCGCGATTTCAATCCAGTGATGCACGAATTCCCGGAGCGCCACGGGGACGCCGAAGAAATGCGACAGCGTGGCCGTGACGCCATCGGGGTTGCGCGCCTCGCGGATCAGGTGCGCCGAGGCGGCGAGCCGGGCATGGGACGGCAGGGGGGAAGGTTCCGTTTCCTGGAGTTCGTTGCCACCCAACCACGCGACGTAACGGGAAAACCGTTCTTCATCGGCCCGGTCGAGTCCCGCGGCGGCCTGCGATTGCGCCCAGGCGCGGTAAAACAGCGTCAGAAAGCGGTGATGGAAGATGTCCAGGAAATCGACGAGCGTCGGGTCCTTGCGGTTTTCCAGCCGATCCTTGGCGATTTCGGTAAAGTGGATGGGCAATGGCCCGTTGGGTCCCAGCATGCCCAGGCTGAACAGACGGATACGCGGAAGTTCGCGCCGCAGGTCGATGTCGGCGATCTCGCGGGGCGCGAAAACCAGGGAGGGAAGCTGGGCGAGCCGGAAAAATTCCTGCGCGGGCAATTCGGCCCGTCCGACTTCGGGGATATCCGGATGACGGGCGGAAAAATAGCGCATGAGCGCCGTATAACTGAACCGCCACGGAGTTTGCGCCGCTTCGTCAAGACGGGCGCGGCTCTCCGGTCTCAACCCCGCGGGGACGGGTTCGCCGGCAGGGCTGGCCGGTTTCACACGACACCCCGTCCGCCCATGCGCGGCGGCCATCGGTGAATGCGTCCGCGCTGCATGGAATACAGCTCGGTCTGCGTGAAGACGTTGATGGCAACGTGCCTCGCCAGCCAGTGTTCGAGCACGAGGCCAAACAGGTAGGGGCTGATGCCGGAAAAATTGTCCTCGTCGACCGTCAGTTTGCAGAGGATGCCCCGGCCATAGACCAGCGGGCCTTTTTGCGGCAGCCGGCGCGTGACGGCTTCCACGTCCGAGCCGACCAATCCCTGGATCTGACGCAAGGCCACGCTGTCATTGTCATGGATGAAGAGGCGCAGGAGCTCGCGCAGGGCGCGAGCGGCCTCGCGCCGCGGCATTTGCGCCAACGGCAGGTAATTGATGCCCAATTGCCGGATGAGCCGCCAGGCGGTCTCGCGTTCCGCGAACGGCGCGCGCGGCTTGCTGGGCGGACGGATGAGTCCGACGCTGGAGACGGGAATGGAATCCGCCGCAAAAAGGTCGCTCATTCCGTCGTAAGGCACGAGACTGGGCAGGTCGCGGTTGGTCAAGAGGCTCGATACCGAGAGATAGTGGATATCTTCCCGAAGCGGGGCTTCGCGCTGGTCGACCAGCGAGAGAAAAACTTCCGTGCTCGCATAAGGCGTGCGGGTGCCGTATTTGCGCGCGGTATCCGAAGACAGGCGGCGTTCCCGCCGCATTGAAAAATAACGCCCGAAATTGCCCTCGTCCTGATTCAATGTCTGAAACAGAGGGCGAAAGACGATGGTTTCGGTGGTTTTGGCGCGCTGCGATGTGATCTCCTTTACCAGGAAAACCTCGAAATCCATCGGACGCGCCCGGTCCGGAACGAGGTGAAATTCCGTATGCGCGGGATTGATCTCGATCCGGTCGGTGCGGCGCTCGAACAAGTTGACGATCGGAGTGCAATGCAACGCGAATTGCCGGGGACTGACGTGTGTCGTCAGGAAATTGGGCGGCTGCGACAGCAGGACGATGATTTCGGCTTCCTGTCCGCGAACTCTGGAAAGCCCCGGCGCGAGTTGGGTAAGCGCGAAGAAAAGGAAGCGGCTGGGGCAGGCGAAGTATTCGTGGAGCAGGTTATGCCCGTGAAAGACGTTCCAGCCAAGCGGCAACAGGCCTTGCTCGGGCGAGAGTCCTTCGTATTCGAGAGCGCGCTGCGTTACGATGTGGGGATTCCTGGCGATGTTGCCCGGAACGCCGGTGATGGTGGCAAACGCGGCGGTGTGCAGGAGTTCGAAGAGGTGCGAGGCGATCGATTCCGTCCCGCACAGGTATATCGGGAGCCGGTCAAGCCCCGTGAAGTCGGAAAACCTGTATTTCCCGGTGACGCTCAAGGTCAGGCGCAAAGCGCCTTCGACGCGCATGTGGGCGGGCAGATGGCGGTCCAGGTCGGGGATGTCCGGCGGCGCGGCCGTCAGCTTGGCTTCCTTGATCTGGATGGGCCAGAGCACGACGTCCTGGGCGCTGCGAAACTCGCACGCGGTTTGCTCGCCTTCCGGAATTTTCGAGCGGAACAGGGTATGCCGGGGAACGGGAAACCCCCTGCTGAAATCGCCCTCTTTCGGGCTGGGGTGCAGTTGGGCAACCGCCATCGAGGGCGTTGGACAGGCATAATTCGGATAAATGACTTCCAGCAGATGCTGTGTGAAACGTGGAAATTCCGCGTCCAGCTTGATCTGCATCCGCGCGGCCAAAAAGCAGAAAGCCTCGATCAGCCGTTCTACGTAAGGGTCGTCCACCTCGGTGCCGCGCATGCCCAGCCGGTTCGCGATTTTGGGATGCTGACGCGCGAACTCCCCGCTCATTTCGCGCATGTATATAAGTTCGCGGTTGTAATATTCAAGCAGGGACGGGTTCATATGGTTTGTTTTTTTCGGGCGCGGGCCGCGATTGGGCGGCCCGTGCACGGGGTTGCCGGGACGAGGATTCTACATCCGCGCATTGTCTTTGAAAATCCGCCTGCCGGGCCTGAAGCATTTTCCCCCGCTTGGTGCTACCATTTTCTTTCCCGGACGGGTACTCCATGGATATCAGGCCACCAATAGGACGCAACATGGGGATGCGGCACGGGAAGAACGCAACACGGGGACGCAACACGGGAGGACGCAACACGGGACGCGGCGCGCCAGCGACGAATTGAAAGACAGGCCGTTTCGGTACATGAGCCACGTACTGTTTGGCGGACTTGTCGATAACGCCATGGATGCCGTCTGACATGGAATTCTCCAGAAAGACGTTTATGACACCGGATATCGATCCATTTGCTTTTAGCGAGTCAGGCCAAAAAGACGCCGAGAATGCGCATGTTTCCTTGAAACCGTTGCCAAATCCATTGGCTTTGCCGCCAGGCGTCGATATCGCCAGTCGTCTGGAAAAAGTAAAAGCGGCGCAAAACCCGTTGCTTGAAGCGGCCAAGCCGCTCCTGCTGGCGATCGCGCAGACGCCGAGAGAACCGCTTGATGCTGTCGGCGTTGAAGCCTGGTGTAATTTGCTGGCGCAGGAAATCAATGCCTTCTCCCAGATTTGTTCCAAGGCCAACATCCGGCGTGAGCATGCCGTGACAGCCAGCTTCTGCCTGACGACCGCGCTTGACGAAGCGGCCAACAACACGCCGTGGGGAGGAACCAGCGATATCGAGCAGGCGGGAATCTGGGCCGGGCAGCAGCTTGCTTCACGTTTTCATGGCGATGTGCAAGGAGGCAGGAAGTTCTTTCTCCTGGTGGGCCGGTTGTCCGCGCACGCCGAGGAACATCTGGATTTGCTGGAAGTCATGTACTACATACTCGGACTGGGATTCGAGGGCCAGTACAGCACCATCGCCAATGGCCACCGGGAACTGGAAACGATTCGCCATCGCCTGCTTGCGCTCATCTCCGCCGCGCGCGGCGCGGTCCCCCGCGAACTCTCTTCGCGCTGGCGCGGGGAAATCCCCACTCAATACAAATTTTGGCGGGATATTCCGATATGGGTAAGCGCGTGCCTGTTCGGGCTGGTCGTTTTTGCGACGTTCGCCTGGTACAAATATCACTTGCTCGAACAAAGCGCGATCGTGTGGGAAAAAATATCCGCCATCGGGAAACTGGCGCCGTCGCTGCGTCTTTCCGAGTTGCTCAAGGATGAAATCTCGCAGGGCAAGGTATGGGTCGATGAGGATGAGTTCCGCAGCGCGGTGATATTCAAAGGGGATGACATGTTCGTTGGCGGGAAGGCGCGGGTCAATCCCGACATTTTGCCTTTGCTCGATCGCGTCGCGCTGGAAATTGGCAAGGTGCCCGGCGCCGTCCAGGTGATTGGGCATTCGGACAACCGCCCCATCAAAATGGCCGAATTCCCCGACAACCACGCGCTTTCCAAGGCACGCGCGGATAACGTGGCCAAGGAACTCGAAGCGCGGGGCGTTTCGTCCGCCCGGATCGAAACGATCGGCAAGGCCGATAGCGAACCCATCGCCGACAACACGACGGCCGCCGGCCGCGCCAGGAACCGCCGGGTACGGATCGTCGTCCAGCACTCTCCCGAAGCCGCATCTCCCACTGCAACCGAGTCCCGGTAACGTCCCGATGGGGAATCGACATGTTCCGAAAATTTCTTTCCGCGTTGTTTTCCCGCCAGACCCTGCTCATTCTGGCGTTTATCGTCCTGGGCGCAACCGTCTGGTTTCTTGGGCCGTTGTTGTCGTTCGGCGGTTTATATCCTTTCGCCTCGATGGGCACGCGCATCACGGCGCTCGCGTTCCTGACCGTTCTCCTGTTGTTCATCCTGTTCCGCTGGCCGGTTTCCATCCTGGGCGCCGCGGCCCTGTGCCTGCTGTTCTGGCATCTTGGCCCTCTGCTGGCCATCGGAAATCATCATCCCTTCGCCTCGATCGGAGCAAGGGTCGGCGTCATCGCCTTCTTTCTTTTCTGCTGCCTCGTTTATGGTCTCTATCGTTTGTGGGGCAAACTGCGCAGCGACGAAGAATTGTTGAACAAGTTCCTGCGCAAGTCGGAAAAAGAAAACAGGAAAGACGCCGATCAGCAGGCCCGGGAAAACCTGAAGGCGGTTGGCGGCATCGTCAGCCGCGCGATCGCGCAACTGCGGCAAATGCACACCAGGGGCGGACTGTTGTGGCGTTTGTTCGAAAACAAGCGTTACCTCTACGAACTGCCCTGGTACATGCTGATCGGCAATCCCGGCGCGGGGAAGACGACGGCCATTCTCAAATCCGGTCTGAAATTTCCCTTGGCCGAACAGATGGGACAAGCGTTCCAGTCGCTGGGAAAAATTGGCGCGATAGCCGGGGAAGGCGGCACCAAGCATTGCAACTGGTGGTTTACCAGCGATGCCGTCATGATCGACACGGCGGGGCGATATACCTCGCAGGATTCCGCGCCGCAGATCGACTCCGCCGAGTGGTTGGGTTTTCTTGACCTGCTGCGCAAGTATCGCACCCAGGCGCCCATCAACGGGGCCATCCTCGTGCTCAATGCCGCCGATCTGGTCGATCAGGATGAAAATGCCCGCATGGTGCATGCCAGTTATCTGCGCGAACGTTTGTTGCAGCTTCGTCAGAAGCTGGGCATTCGTTTCCCGGTGTACGTCATTGTCACCAAAATGGACATGCTCGAAGGGTTCGAGCCGTATTTCGGTTATCTCACCAGCGAGAGCCGTTCCCAGGTCTGGGGATTCACGCTGCCGTATCGCCATCCCAGGCAGGAATCCCGTTCCCGGGGAGGAAACGCCGCGACGGAAACGCAGCCGGACTTGGCGATGCAATTGGAACAGCATCTTTCCGCGTTGGCCGAACGGCTGGATGCCGGCCTGGCGTTGCGCTTGCAGGAGGAACCCGATCTGGAGCGCCGCCGCGCGCTTTATGTGTTCCCGCAGGAATTTGCCAGTCAGGGGCGGATACTCGCGCCGTTCCTGGAAAAAATCTTCCTGGATTCTCCTTACGACGCCACCCAACTGCACAACACATTGCGCGGCGTATATTTCACCAGCGGTCTACAAACGAACGCGGTCCTGCATGCCGATCCGCGCACGATTCTACAGCGGCTGTGGCGCGCCCTGCGTGGGCGGAAGACCGGCGCGAGCGGCGCGGCGTTCGCGGAGGGGGCGACGGAGCGGGAAGTATCATTTCCCGCGCGCGCCATCCTGCCGTCTCGCGCGCCGCGGGTGGTCACGGGAGACCGGGGGTATTTTCTGGCGGAATTGTTTTCCCGCGTCATTTTTCCGGAAGCCTCGCTGGTCCACCTCAATCTGAAGCGGGAGGCGCGTTACCGCGCCCTGCAATTATCGGGACATGCGCTTGTGTTGGCGCTCGCGGCGTGGTTGACCGTGGCATTGTCCACTTCTTTCGACAACAACATGGAATACCTGAAAACGGTGTCCGGCCATGCGCAGGCACTGCATGAAAGACTGCTGGCCTTGTTTGGCCGGCCCGCGTCGCAGGAAAAGGATATTCCCGGCACGCTGGATGCCGCGCGGGACTTGCCACGGGTCGGGAACCTCGATCTCTTCGATCCTCCCGCGGCGTTCCGTTACGGCCTTTATACGCCGCCTCCCATTGTCGTGGAATCGGAAAGAATCTATGCCGGCCTGCAAGACAAGCTGCTCTTGCCCTACGTGGTCCGCCGCCTGGAATCCGCGCTACGGGAGGCGATTCGTACTTCCGACGAAAAACTGGTGTACGACACGCTGCGGGTTTATTTGCAATTGCACGATGCGCGGCGATACAAGGCGGAGGATGTCCGCGCCTGGCTGCAAAGGGATTGGGGAAATCCGGGCAATGCCAATGAATTCACCAGCCAGATATTCGTCGTGGAGCACATCGATCGTCTGTTTTCAGGCCATCGGGTCGTGCAATCGCCTTTCCCGGCCAACGATTCCCTGGTGCGGCAGGCGCGCCTGTTCCTGGATGCCAAACCCTCTCCCCAGCGATTATACGAACAGGCCAAGGCGGAAATGTCCAAGGAAGCCCCCGCCGACTTCACCTTGCTTCAGGCGATCGGCCCCCAGGCGGGAACGGTATTCGTCCGCGCGTCGGGCGCGCCGCTGGGCCAGGGGATTCCCGGTCTTTTCACGTTCGATGGATACCGGCGCCTGTTCGACAAACGCTTGGGAGAATTCATCCAGACCGCGTGGGCCGATGACGAATGGGTCATGGGGCGCCAGGAAACCGGTCTTGCCGATGTCCTGGAAAAAACCGCGCGCGAGGTCCGCTCGTCCGGTCTGCGTTCCCGCCTGACGGATGACGCGCTGACGCAGGATTTGCGGCGCCGCTATCTGACCGAGTACGTCGACAGATGGGATGCCTTCCTGGAAGACATCCGTCCGGTCACGGGTACTTCTCTTAGCTTCGATCTGACTGTCGTGCAAAAACTCGCGGCCCCCAACTCTCCGCTGGCGCGGCTTGCCCGCGCGGCCGTCAGGGAAACAACGTTGTCACGTGAAATCGAGCAAGTCGACCCGGAAAAAAGCACATTGGCAAAAGCGGTGGAAAGCATCGACAGACAAACCCGTGATGTCGAGCGAAACCTTGGCTTGCGTTCTCAAGCGCGCGTGGAACGTGAAATCGTGGACAATCATTTCGCGGCTTTGCGTGAAATCGTCACCGGGCAGCCCGACTCCGGCGTTCAGTTGGCGGCGCGGGGAACGCAGGGGAATGCCGGTTCCGGCTCCATTACCGGCGCGGGCAGCATCGTCAGCCTGAATAACGTCATAGGCATGATCAACGAGTTTCATAACCAGTTGTTCATGGCGAACGTCGCGCTCGATACGAACACCGTGCCATCCAATGCCCCGGCTGCCGCGACGAAACTGAAACTCGATGCCAGCCGTTTGCCCGCCCCCTTCCGGAACGTCATGATGGCGCTGGCCGGCAACGGTGACGAAAAAACCACGGAAGGCAGCATCCTCATCCTCCGGTCCCAGGCGGAAATCCAGATCGACCGGACGCTGGCGGCCTTTACATATCAGATCGGCAACCCCTGCCGGCAGGGCCTGGACGGCTATTATCCGTTCGCCGACAGCGAGCACGATGTCTCCATTGAGGATTTCACCCGCATGTTTGCCGCTGGCGGCAGCGCGGACGAGTTTTTCCAGAAGCAGATCGCGCCGTATGTCGATACCGGGACGCGTCCCTGGCGCTACAGGAATCCGGCCGCCCTGGAAATGAAAAACGACCTCGCGGCGTCCTCGCCCGTCGCGCCACCCGCCGCCAATGGCCCAACGCTACAGGGCGAATATCTGAAACAGTTGCAACGGCATATTCCGGATCCGGATGCTTTCGCGCGGATACAGGCGATTCGGGAACTTTTTTTCCGCGATCCGGGCGCCCAGAAAATGAATTGGAAAATGGATTTCAAAATAATCGAACTCGACCCCGCCATCGTGGAGTTCATAATCAATATCGATGGACAGGCGCTGCGCTACGTGCATGGCCCAACCCAGGCCTTTTTCGTCAACTGGCCGGGCCCCCGCGGCGGCACGGTCGCGGAAATGACCGCCAACCCGCGCGTGCGTCCGGATACATCGACCATCATCGCCCACGGCCCCTGGGCGGTTTTCCGTCTGTTGGACCGGGGGAAAATCATCAATACCGCCAATCCGGATCGCGTGCTGGTCGAATACGACTTCGACAATCGCAAGGCCCTTCTGGAAATCAGCACCGGCGGGCAGCAAAATCCCTTGAACAGCAGGCTGCTCAGGAATTTCAAGTGCCCCGGAGCATGATCGGACCGATGTTCTCCCGACCATGCTGGCAACTCGTGGGCCCCGTCACGCTTTGGGGGAAAATGCCCTGTTGCGGCGACTTCATCCGCCGCAACCTGCCGTTCGCGCAGGAGGAAATGCTGGAAGAGTGGGTGCGCCAGAGGCGCGGCATTCTGTCGCCTCCGGAAGAAATTCAGCGCAAGGTGACGGACGGCATTCCCTGGAGTTCGCTGGGACCTCGAACGAAACATCCGGCGCCAGGGGATGCCAGCCTGCCTTGGTGCTTTGTCCTGTCGCCCCACGGTTTGCCGTTCGCGGTCGATCATTTTCTGATCGGCGTGTGGATGGATTCCTCCGATAAAGTGGGGCGGAGATATCCTGTCATCATGATCCAGACGGCGGCGCGGCGCTGGATCAGGCAATATTTCGCTTCCCATGCGGAGCATCCGTGCGAATGGCTGTTTCATGCCGCCCGTCTTATCGCGCGCTCGGTTTACGCGCAAAAAGACGAAGCCGGCCGTCCTGCCGACCCTGGAGCGGCCCCCGACCAGATCGCCGTCTTTCAGGCGCGATTGAACGCGCTCTGGACACTTTACGCCCCTGACTGGCGCAATTCCCTGGGCAAGCGTGTTTCATTCCCCGGCAAGGAAGTACGCCAGATACAAGACCTGATCGGTCCGGCGCATCCGGAGGATCCCGCCCGGCATTGGGAGGGCGTGCGTTTCCTGCCTTGGGCGGATTGGCCGGATTGCTTGCCAAACTCCACGGCACAAGGTTTCTTCTGGCAACAGAACCTGCATGGGCGGTTCATCAGCGCCATTCGGGCTTGAATATGGCTCATGCCACGAACGACATGCGCATCGTTTCATGTATGATGCGGCATCCACCGAACCACCGACGATCGGGTTGGGACGCACTTTTGAAGGATATTCCATGATTCTTGCCAACTTCCAGACTCCGGTGCGCTTGGCTCTTGCGCTGTTTCTCGCCGCCATGCTGTCGGCGTGCTCCCTGTTTTCCTCCGAGAGCAAACGGGAGGAAACCGTTCAGCTCGATATTTCCATCCAGGCAGTAACGAACCTGAACCCGGATATCAAGAGCCGCCCGTCCCCGATGATTGTGCGGATATACGAACTGAAATCCGATTCGACGTTCATTCAGGCGGACTTCTTTTCCCTGCAAAACAACGACAGGGCCACATTGACCGAAGATCTGCTGGCTCGGGACGAATTCATCGTGCATCCCGGCGATCGCCGCGCCACGATACGCCGCAAGGCTCATCCGCAAATCGGGGCGATTGGAGTGCTCGCGGCGTTCCGGGATATTTCTCATTCGGTTTGGCGCGCGACTTTCCGGTTTCCGCCCCCTTCCGACACGGCATGGTACGAAAAAATACTGTCGTCCAGCACGATTCACCTCCGGGTATTGCTGGAGGACAATACCGTCAGGATTCTGGACGACTAGCCCGGCCATCGCTGCTATCATGCCCCAACAGTGATCGATCGTTTTTCAGAGGCGCCTCCGGTGGCGCGCGGAATTGTCAGACAGGAATGACAGGTATGAGTTGGCACAACAAGATCGTCTGGACGGAAGGGCTGTTTTTGGGGCCGCAGCATTTTCAGCAGCAGGAGCGTTATCTGGAAGCCTACGCCCACAAGCGGGTTTCTCCCCTGACGCCGTTTTACTGGGGATTCGAGAAATACCAGATCGATCATGAATCCCTGTCACTGGGGAAACTCGTGCTCTCCGGCGTGACGACGGGGATATTCCAGGATGGAACGCCGTTCGACGCGCCCGCGCAAACGCCGATGCCGCCCCCCCTGACAATCCGGGGGGAACATCTGGAACAAAACATCTATCTTGCCCTTCCGGTTCGCACGCCACACACGGAAGAGACCACCTTCGATGACGAGGCGGCTTCGTTGGCGCGTTATACGGTGGTAGACGAGGAGTTGCGGGACGCCAATGCGATCGGTCTGGGCCCCAGGCTCGTGCAATTGGCGCAATTGCGCCTGCGCCTGCTGCCGGAAAAGGAAGTGACCGATGCCTGGATAGCCATGCCCATTGCCAAGGTATCCGCGCTGCATTCGGACGGTAGCATTACCCTGGATCCGCGCCTGATTCCGCCCGTGACCGCCTACGGCACGAGTCCTGTGCTGACGGACTGGATCACCAAGGTGCATGGGCTGACCCAATTGCGCGCGCAAGCGTTGTCAACGAGGCTCACCGGCGAGGGCAAGGCGGAAGGCGCGGCGGATGTCGCCGACTTCATGTTGTTGCAAATACTCAACCGCCACGAACCGCTGCTCGATCATCTGCTCAACGTCAGGGAAAGCCACCCCGAAAGCATCTATCGATTGCTGTCCGGGTATGCGGGCGAGCTTTCCACTTTCATCACCAGCACACGGCGTCCGAAGAGCTGGCCGTCGTACCGGCATCTCGACCCCTATCACAGCTTCAAGAACCTTGTCGATCTTTTGTTGGCGATGCTGAACGAAGTGCTGATACGCAGCGCCGAACGCATCGAGCTTCAGGCGCGGCCGCACGGTGTGCATCTGGCGGTCGTGGATGCGACCACCCTGCAAAGTTTCAGCGGCCTGGTGCTCGCCGTTTCCGCGACCATGCCATTGGAAGAACTGGCGCAGCGTTTCCCCTTGCAAAGCAAATTTGGTTCTTCGATACAGTTGCCCCAGCTTGTCCGCTCCCACCTGCCAGGCATCAGCATCAGCGCCCTGCCCGTACCGCCCCGGCAGATTCCTTTCAGCACGGGGTTCGTTTATTACGAATTGAACCGGGTGGGGCCGATGTGGGACAACGTCCTCAAGCATGGCGGATTGGGCATGTACATCGCGGAAGTATTCCCCGGCCTGAACATCGAACTGTGGGGCATACGCAATAAGTAAAAAACAAACCACGTCACGTTCGGAAAACGTGGTTTTGCTTCATTTTCCGGTACCAATCAAACTCGGGCGCATATCGGGATGGCTGGAATCGGACGTTCAGCGGTGGATCAACCATGTGACTACAAAGATGAGCGATAATGCGACTTCACGCCTGCCGTGAAAAAACCGCATAACCCGCCGCATAAAATTCTCCGAATACGGAAAATAAATAGATCAAAATCAAGGAGATAACACTGAAAATGCTGCTGATGATCGATAACTACGATTCCTTCACCTACAATCTGGTTCAGTATTTCGGCGAGCTTGGCCAGGACGTGAAGGTCTTCCGCAACGACGCCATCACCGTGGCGGAAATCGCCCGTCTCGCGCCCGCCCATCTGGTCGTTTCCCCCGGCCCCTGCTCGCCGGCGCAAGCGGGCATCTCGCTGGCGGCGATCCGCGAGTTCGCCGGCCGGATTCCATTGCTCGGCGTCTGCCTGGGCCACCAGGCGATCGGCGAAGCGTTCGGCGGCCGCGTCGTACACGCCAGGCATCTGATGCACGGCAAGGTTTCGCCGGTGCATCATCTCGGCGCCGGGGTTTTTCGCGGCCTGCCGAATCCGGTGACCTGCACGCGCTATCACTCGCTGGCGATCGAGCGCGAAACGCTGCCCGGCTGCCTGGAAGTCACCGCGTGGACCGCCGACGGCGAAATCATGGGCGTGCGCCACAAGACGCTCGCCGTGGAAGGCGTGCAGTTCCATCCCGAATCGATCCTGACCGAACACGGTCACGACATGTTGAAGAATTTTCTCGCGAGGTAAAAACCATGATTACGCCACAAGAAGCACTGCAACGCACCATCGAACACCGTGAAATTTTCTATGACGAAATGCTCGACCTGATGCGCCAGATCATGCGCGGCGAGATTTCGCCGCTGATGACGGCCGCCATCACCACCGGCCTGCGGGTCAAGAAGGAGACCATCGGCGAAATCACCGCCGCGGCGCAGGTAATGCGCGAAATGTCTACGCGCATCGAAGTGGCCGACAGCGCCAATTTCGTCGACATCGTGGGCACCGGCGGCGATGGCTCGGGCACCTTCAACATCTCGACGACCTCGATGTTCGTCGTCGCCGCGGCGGGCGCCAAGGTCGCCAAGCACGGCGGACGGGGCGTCTCCTCCAAATCCGGCAGCGCCGACGTGCTCGAATCGCTGGACGTCAATATCAACCTGACGCCGCAAGAAATCGGAGCATGCCTGGCGGCGACCGGCATCGGCTTCATGTTCGCCCCGAACCACCACGCGGCGATGAAAAACGTCGCGCCGGTGCGCCACGAAATGGGCGTGCGCACCATCTTCAACATCCTCGGCCCGCTGACCAACCCGGCCGGCGCGCCAAATTCGCTGCTCGGCGTTTTCCACCCCGACCTCGTCGGTATCCTCGTGCGCGTCATGGAACGGCTTGGCGGCAAACACGTCCTGGTGGTCTACGGCAAGGACGGCATGGACGAAGTGTCGCTCGGCGCGGCGACGATGGTCGGCGAACTGAAGAACGGCAAGGTCAGCGAATACGAAATCCATCCCGAGGATTTTGGCCTGCGCATGGCGTCCAACCGCGCCCTGCGCGTCGACGGCGCGGCGGAATCGAAAGAAATGGTGCTATCGGTGCTGCGCAACACCGCCGGAACGCCGCTTGAAATCGTCGTCTTCAACGCCGGCGCGGCGCTCTACGCCGCCGACCGCGTCGAATCCATCGGCGAAGGCATCGCGCTGGCGCGCGAAACCATCGCCAGCGGCGCGGCGCGCGCCAAATTCGACGAGTTCGCGCGCTTCACGCAAGGCCGCGCGGCATGAGCGCCGCAAGCGGCGCGCCGGACATCCTGCAACGAATACTCGCCGTCAAGCGCGAAGAGATATCCGCCGCCCAAAAGGAAACACCGCTTGCCGCCGTGCGCGAACAAGCCGAGGCGCAACCCGCGCCGCGCGATTTCCTGGGCGCCATCCGCGGCAGGATCGCCGCCGGAAAAAGCGCGGTGATCGCCGAGATCAAAAAAGCCAGCCCGTCGAAAGGCGTGATCCGCGCCGATTTCCAGCCGGCCGAAATCGCCGCCGACTACGCGGCGCACGGCGCGGCCTGCCTCTCCGTGCTCACCGACCGCCAATTCTTCCAGGGCGCGCCGGCCGGCCTGCGCGCCGCGCGCGCCGCCTGCGCGTTGCCCGTGCTGCGCAAGGACTTTCTCGTCGATCCGTATCAAGTCTACGAAGCCCGCGCCATGGGCGCCGACGCCATCCTGCTGATCGCCGCCGCGCTCGACCCGGCGCTCATGCGGGATCTCGAAGCCATCGCCCTGTACCTGGGCATGGCCGTCCTCGCCGAAGTCCATGACGGAAGCGAACTCGACCGGGCCTTGCAACTGGCGACGCCGCTCCTCGGCATCAACAACCGCGACCTGCGCAGCTTCGGCGTCTCGCTGCAAACCACGCTCGGCCTGTTGCCGCGGATTCCACCCGGGCGGATCGTGGTCACCGAAAGCGGCATCCTGACCACCGGCGACATCGCCCTGATGCGCCGCAACGGCGTCAACGCCTTCCTCGTCGGCGAAGCCTTCATGCGCCAGCCGAGTCCGGGCGAAGCACTCGAATCGCTGGTGGGGGAGAAATGAGACCGGGCACGGAAGAGCGCGAAAAACACGGGGAAACCTTTTTCACCTTAGCGTGAAAGAACATTGGAGCGCGGGCGTCTCGCCCGCTTCGTGTTTTTTGCGGGCGGGACGCCCGCGCTCCAGTATGAAAAACATCTTTCATCTTCCAGAGTAGCGGCAAGCGCCATGACCGTTGGGGACAGGGCAATCGCATTTAGGGAAAGGCTGGAAAAAAATCAGGGATCAGTAAACCTAAATTCCTCAGTTCAATTACAGCGAAAGCGGTGGATACGTTGAGAAATCAGGGATTCAGGTAAAAAATCGGATTCACCCATCGGGTGAAAACATGATGTTCTGCAACTTAT
>JAISME010000011.1 GCA_031276915.1 Zoogloeaceae bacterium | reverse complement strand
ACTGGCTTGCCATCCTTGCTGATGACGATACTGTCATTTCCATATCGCACCTGGTTCAGCATCTCACCCAGGTTTTCCCGGAAATTCACGGCATTGATTTCAGTAATCATCACGTTACGTCCTGTTGACCAATATGCAGATTATCGTGTGATTCCGGCATGGCGTCCACGGAGCTTTCGCCACGCGAAAATGCGAGGAAGCAGGATGCGCAAACTACTCGTCATTGCAAGCGCGGCGCGGCAATCCATGAAGCGGTTCAGCCATCCGGAACGCTGGAGCAAGACCGCGAGGCCGTCTGGATTGCCACGGGCCAACACCCGAACACTCGAACACCCAAACGAGCAACAGCAAACACCGCGCCGTCAAATGGACGGGGCGGCATCGAGCCGCCCCTGTGTTGTTCCTGTTTGCCCTGTGTCCCTGTGTGTCCTGTTTGCCCCGTGCCCTGTTTGTCCCGTGGTTCTGTATTGCCGCGCTGTTCTTCCGCCCTTGAGGGTGGGGGTGAGGCTTTGCCGTGTCCCGGCCAGTGTTCAATGCCGGGTGGCGGGAACAGGAATGCCGGACGATCTGTCCGGCGTTTTCCGGGTCATTGCCAGCAGCGTCCCGTGTCGGTGGCGGTTGCTTTTTCCAGACCCTTTTGTCCGTTGTGGGTGAGGGTGAGGGTGCCGCACGTATCCTTTTGTTGTATGCCCACGGGGACCGCCTTTAGGGTGTAGGAGGTCGTGGGTTTGGCCGGCACGATGGAGACATCATAGAACTTCGACGCGCCGGCGGCGGGGCAGCGCCCGAATTCCTTTTGCAGGCTGGTGTATCTTCCGGTGCTGGCGTGATGGCGCTCCTGGGCGGCGGCGGCGCTCATCAGGACGCCTTCGCAATCGATGCGGCGCGTGCGGCGCAGGTGCTCCTGGTAGGAGGGATAGGCGATGGCGCTCAGGAGGGCGACCACTGCCACCACGACCATGAGTTCGATCAGTGTGAAGCCGTTCTGGCGGAGGGGATGTGCTGCGTTCATTTCAGACTCCTGTTCGATCAGTGTGAAGCTGTTCCGGTGGTGGGAATGGTGTGTTCATCCGGGAATTCGGGAATTGGCGGGGGGGATTTTCCGCCCCCCGCGCGATTCCTCCATTCATTTCCACTGCAGTTGCCGCCATGACCTGCGACCATTGGGGAAGGCGGGTTTGTTGTCGAAACCTTCCCTGCTTTCGCCGCCGGCGAAGAGGCGCGTACCGATGGGCGTCATGCCGGCGCCTGAACCGCCCGGGATTTTTACGCTGCTCACGTAGGCGCTGCTGGCGTTGTCATAGAAGTTCTGTATGCCCGCGCCCGTCCAGGGGTCGATGGCGTAGAGCCAGGCGCTCGTGGTGCTGCCCTCGCAGGGGTCGGTGGCCGAATTGGGTTCCAGCGTATTGACGAAAATCCGGTCGTAATACGTGAGGACGTTGGCGATGATGCGTTCGCCTGTTCCCTCCTGCTGTTTCTGTTTCGTCGGATCGGTCGGATCGATGACCACAAGGTCGAAATAGAACCCCCTGTTTTCTTCTGTTGGCGACTTTCCCTTCGTCAGGGTGCGGGTGTTTTCCGTGCCCTGTTCCAGGACATATTGTGTCAGGTTCTCCTTGCGGTCGTATATCCCTCTGTCGTTGATGGCGTATGCGGCTGTCACGCCACACTCGTCGATGTTGCCGCAGGGGTCGCTGACGCCGTAGAAAGTCTGCACCTGCGTGTCGGACGGGTCGTCCACTCCGAAATAGCGACCGGTGCCCACGTAGACCATCGCCTCGCCCGGATGGCCCTTGCGGCGCATGACTTCCGGCTGGGCGGTGATGGGTTGCGGCTGGCCGTAGTCGCCGGGAGCGGTGGCCTTGATGAGCGAGCCGCCGCCGAAGGCCACTCCCCAGTCGGCCACCTTCTTGCTCTTCAGGTCGAACTTCCAGAGGTTGCCCTGCAGGTCGCCCGCGTAGGCGGCGTCCGCCGTGCCGTTGCCGTCGTAATCCACGACACGGGGTGTGGCAAGGCCGTTGTTCGTGGTGCTGTTGCCGACCCCGGTGGAGATTTGCTTGACGAGCGCGCCGCTGTTGGCGTCCACGATGAAGAGCCGCGCCCGGTTGGGGGTTTTCTCGTCGCCCGCCTCGCCGTTTTCTTTCGCGCCGCCGCTGTTGTAGCCGTTGCCGAAGATGACCACCCAGGGGTGGTCGGCACTGTTCGTGTGGACGATGGCGGCCTTGCCGATGGCGACGCCCAGGTTCTCGAAGCCCGGCGTGGAGGGCGGATACACCGCCGATTCGCCGCTGTTGTCGCCGCCGATGATCTGCCATTTGGGTAGCGGTTTGTCCGGGTTTTCGACATCCAGGGCGAAATAGGAACGCCCGCCCGCGCCGGTCGAGGTGACGACGATGCTGCGCCAGCTCCCCCCGTCGATGATGTCGCCCGCCACCGGTGTGCCATCCACGAAGTAGCGGTGCGTGTAGATGGGGTTTGCGAGTTCCTTCAGGTAGGTGTAGGAAGCGTCGGGGACGAAGGCGAAGCGTTCCACCCCGTCGCTTGCCCTGAAGGCGTGCAGCATGCCATCGTTCGCGCCGACCACCACAGTTTCCTTTTTGTCGGCGCTGCTGTTCGCCACCGCGTTCGCCATCCTCGTCTGGTAGGCTTCCCGCTCACCGGGAGTGAGACTGGCGGCGTTTCGCCAGCCGTAGTCGTCAACGCCGGGGTTCAGGTACAGGATGCCGGAGTTCACGATGTCGCCCAGGGGCTGTCTGCGCACGGCATCCACGACGACGGAGCTGTTCATGCCCCCCAGTGCGGCTTCCTGTTCGGTGCTCAGCTCGAGAATCTTGAAATTCACGATTTTCTCGCCCTTCTGGGTCTTGACCACGCGCTTGTACTCCCCGGCCGTGTCCTGCGTGAAACTTGCCGTCCATGCCGCGGTGGGTTTGGGATTGCCGTAACTCGCGCCGGGGCAGCCCGCGCTGGAGAGGCACAGTTCATAGGCTTCCAGTTTCCCGACCCAGCCATCCTTGTTGCTGTAGGAGGAAATGTACAGGCGGCTCTTGGCGTTGAGCACGGAAGAATTCGCGCTCATTCCGGATGTGGTGGTGGTGGCGGCGACGCCGTTGGAGGCGGTAACTTCCTCGAAGATGCTCTTCAGGTTGCTGTACATCCGGTCCCCTTGCTGGGTCAGGAAATAATTGTCCGGCGTGCAGTCTCCGTTCCTGTCCCAGGTGCCCGCATCGCCGAGAAGCGTGGCGTATTCGGATGCCGGTTTGCCCCGGTGGTCGAAACCGCCGTATTTCGCCGCCATGTACAGGAGGTTGGGCGTCGTGGCGAGCGCCGTGCAACTGGTTTCGTAGTCGTGCTCCCGGTTGCCATACTCGTGCTTTTTCGTGGGGTTTGGGACGGACACATCCAGGAAAAAGGTCTTGGCCTGTTGGCTGCCCTTGGTCCAGGGTTTGGCATCATCGTCGGGCAGCATGTCCTGCGTGTTCGCCCAATAGGCCAGGCCCGCCACGTAGTAGGTGTTGATCTCGTTCCTGCGCTTTTCGGCCAAATTGCCGCCGGGAGGGTAGCCCTCCAGTGTCCCCACCTCTTCGGTCAAAGCCATGATGTCGTCGATCGCTGTATCCGTCGGGGCTCCATCGTGACTGGAGTACGCTTCTGTGCCGAGCGTGTTTCCCGGAAGATAGGTGTCAACGAAGGTGTTGCTATCCGAGAAACCGAGGAAATGGGTTTTCTGGCAACGGTACTGGATGGGCAGCTTGTGTTTGAACTCGTCCCAGCTCTCCGTAACCTTGGTGGTGATGACCGGGAACCCTCCTTTTTGGCTTTCCGTTATATTCTCGGTGTATTTTTCCGGGGGTTCGACATTGCGCATTGCCAGTTGGGCGACATAGTACAGTTCCGCGATCGGGTCCCATACTTTGTACCTGCCATCCTTGTCGAACTTGTTCAGGTAGTTGATGACGCCGCTTTGTTCGACTCCACTGTTCTCGGCGTCCGTCGTGTCCGGATTGGTGTGGTAGATGCCGGTTTTCGGGTCCCATTCCTTTTGTGGATTGTCCACGGTGTCCGCCTCGTCGGGCACGATCATCTTTTCGCCGATGAATTTCATGCGCGCCCGCAGAATACCGTCCGGACCGCTGTACTCCTTGCTTGAGTTCCTGTAGCTTGCCAGGCCGAAGCGGACCTTGTCGGCATACTTCTGGAGCAATCCCACGGGTTTGTAGGTGGGCTTGTTGTTGCCCGGGTATTTCTGGCACAGTTGGAGGTCGTCCACCTGTGTGCGGTATTCCGAAGCGCCGGAGGGATCGCAAACCTTGATCCGCAGCATGTATGTATACGTAAAGTTGTCGCTACCATCCGAGAACTGGATGACACGACCATCACTTTTGTGATCCTGCGTGAACGGGGTCAGTTCAGCTTCACCTTTGCTTTCGGTGCTGTATCCGGTAACCCGCGACCTGAGCTTGCTCCAGCTAAAGGGTGTGGCGCCGGTGCCTGCTGTATTGATGGTTTTGTCCGGGAAAAAAGATTCGTCATCACTCGCTGGATCGCTGGACAATCTGGCTGCTTGCAGGATGGTTAGGTCCTCCTTGTCAACATCCCGATCGCCACCGGTCAGGACCAGGCGGAGTACGTCAATCATCCGCGCGCTCGCCCAGTTCATGTAATTGCCGCTGAAGGTGTCGTTGCTGCAGATACGACTGAGGGAACCGCCGACCTTGTAGAAATATTCGTTGATCTCGTAGAAATCTTCTTGGTCGACACCCGCCAGTCTAGTGGATACGGGTTGCTTCCCCCGCGTGAAGCCTCCAGAATAGTCGTAGCAAGTCTCCGGATCGAAATACCCCAGGTACCGTTTTTTGGGATCGTATTCTCCGCTATATGCGTTGAGAACCGAGGCGGATCGTTCATTGGAGAGCACCAGCATCACGTTGGGCGGCACGCTTTGCCCCGTGGTCAGCGGCGCGTTGGAAATGTTGAGGTCGGCCCATGCCGGACCAACGGCAGCCAGCGCCATCGCCACGGGAAGCATCCGGAAATGCGCCCTGCCGCGCGGGTTTGTCTGTTTCGTCTGTTTCATTGCAACCAACTCCTCTGTTCTGAAACCTCGCCCTTCAGGAGGGCATCAAAATCCCGCCCCGGAAGGGCAGTGAGAACCAACTTTTGTACGTTGGGGAGAGGGGGCCAAGCAAGCAAGGACCTTCCCGCGACGCTTCGCGTCGCGCCCCTCTCCCGCCCCTGCGGGGCACCCTCCCCCCGAAGGGGGAGGGCCATTGCGATCATCCCCTCGCTAAAGTGGGGGGAGCTTCCAGCTCCCCCATGGGATGGCCGGGAGCAGGATGCTCCCGCTCCTTTATTGCGCCCACGCCCCCCCTTCGTCATTGCGAGGAGCGGTGCGACGTGGCAATCCATGCGGCGGTTGGGTTTTCCGAGACGCCGGAGCAAACCGCGAAGCCGTCTGGATTGCCACGGGCCTGCGGCCCTCGCAATGACAGTCCTGGCGGACGGCAATTGTCCTGCGGGTCCTGCGGGTCCTGCGGACGGCGATTGTCCTGCGGACGACGATTGTCCTGCGGACGGCAATTGTCCTGCGGACGGCGATTGTCCTGCGGACGGCGATTGTCCTGCGGACGACGATTGTCCTGCGGACGACGATTGTCCTGCGGACGGCAACTTTTCCCGCATCCCCCCCAAACCCTCGTCATTGCGAGGGGCGTAGCCCCGTGGCAATCCATACACCCTTGCCGCGACTGGGACGCCTGCCTTTCCTTCCCCCGCCAGGCGGGGGAGGGGCATTTTCCGTCCCCTCCGCATATGCGGTTCCCTTCCCGCAAGCGGGGAACGGGAAACAAGGGGACGGCGGATTGCCGGAATCAGGGCGGGCTTCATGGCGCGGCTTCTCTTATTCGATGTAATCGCTCTGGAGTGTGGTGAAGATTTGCGGCGTGAGACCATAGCCACGGGTGTAAATCTTGTAGGTCGGGACAGTGTGGGAAGGGGCGCTGCCAACGCCCAGGTCGGCGGGATTGCGCTGGATGTTGTACTGTTGCTCGATCTGATAGCGTGCGTACTTTCCGCCGCTTTCGCCGTAGTAATTCACCTCGGTGTGCGTCGCGACACAGCCTTTGGCGTCCCAGGTCTCCGTCTTAAGGGGATCACAGTCGTTTATCCCGCCTGACTTCGTCTTCGTCGACCTGCCGGCGGGAAGGCTGAAGAAGTAGTAGCCGTTGTCCGATTCAGCCAAGGAAAGGTCCCCTTTCCAGATGCGCGCTTCCGCCGCGCGCAGGGCAATCTCCGCGGACTGGAGGGCAAGGTTCTGCGAAGCGAAACCGCCGGCCATGCGTTCCTGCAGGATGACACTGCGGATGGCGGCCATGCCGAGCAGGGCCGCCACGATCATCATAATCAGGCCCACCAGCAGCACGGCTCCGCGTTGTTGCGCCGGGCGTGGAACGTTGGGGGTTTTTTGCGCTGCGCGCATGATTTTCTCCTGTCAAAAGAATTGGTTGCGCAAGGCGACCGTGGTGCTGAACAACTTGCGCATGTGGCGGTCTTTCCTGGTGACGGTCTTGCCGTCGCAGAGCGTGAACTTTTCCTCGATGGCGGCGGCGGCTCCATCCTTGCCCTTCGCAATCGGGGCGCGCAGGAGCAGATCAACCTGGAGGGAGACAATGTCCTTTCCGGAAGCGCTCGCGGCGTCCTGGTAGTCATTGCTCTTGCCGGGCCCGTCCGACCGGGAGGCGCAGATCTTGAAAACCTCCACATCGTCGACCAGCGTCTCGCCATTGCGTTTCAAGACATCATTGCTCAGCTCGTAGCGGGTATTCTCGTAGAGGATGACATCCTGTCCATCGTCAACCATGTAGGTGTTGACGAGCGGGGCCTTGATGGTTATCCCCCCCGTTTCATTGTTCGCGGTACTCTCGATCCGGGTGATTTCGCTTTTCGCGCAGTTGCCGACCAGCAGCGGCTTGCCGGTCAGCGTCGTCGGCAGGTCTGCCGGCTGGCTGCCCACTGTCTCCACGGAGATTGACGCGAGGTTCGCTGCCGACGCGTTCCCGCTCAGCCTCAGGATGGAATCGTGGGCGACGGCCATCTCCAGGCCGTAGGCGGCGGACGAGGACGCGAGGATTTCCAGGCTGCTCAGGGAGTTTTCCAGACTGGCGGGGAAGGTCAGGCTTCCCTCCACGGCGCGGGCGCAGCCCGTATGGCCGACCATGCGCAAATCCCGCTCCAGGCGGTCGAGGGCAAAGCGGCCATTTTCCTGGAGGCGCGCCATGTTGTCATTCATCCGGAAGGACGAGAAGGAGGCGACGAAGGCATACACCACGCCACCGATCAGGAAAAGACCGATCACCATGGCGACCAGCAGCTCCGTCAGCGTCATGCCGTGTTCGCCGGACAAGGGGCGCGGGGGCCGCGGAGGGCGTGGAGGACGCGGGGGACGCCCCCGCGTGCCCTGTTCCCCGGCCTTCCGGTTTTCGTTCCCTGCTGGCATCTGGTTCCTGATTCTCATGTCGCGCTCCTTAGTGTGTCTCGGGGATGTAGGCAACAGCCTTGACGGACTGGTATTCCTTGCTGTCGTCCTCGCTTCCGGCGGAAAGACCGCCCGACCAGTCCACGCGCACCACGAAATAGTCATTGTCGGTGTTCCCGTTGCATTCGCTTTCTTCCGTGAGGCTTTCCACGGACGTGGCGATGGCGTCCTTGCGCCGGCAAATTTGCACCTTGCTGTCTGGAAGCGCGGCCTGCAGTTGCTTCGCCCAGATGTGGTAGCGTTGTTGTCCCGTTTCTTCCGTTTCTTCCTTTTCTTCCTTTTCCGGCTGCTCCGCCGCCGCGGTCTCGATGGGGACGAGCTTCGGGATGTTGTATTGCCCCTCCCGCGCGAGTTTCCAGTTGACGCGCATTTCGTCGAGTATCGCGTAAACATGCTGTGAGGCGACGGTGCGCGCCATGGCCGCCTGGTTGAGCTTCAGCGTCCGGGATTGCAGGCCGAGCAATCCCAGGAGCCCGAGGGCGAAAATGAACATCGTGACCAGCGCTTCCAGGAGGGTGAAGCCGGATTGCCCGGATTGCCGGCGTTGGCGGGAACTTTGCGAATGCATCTTTGTCTCCATGGGAGGGGAATGGATTTGCCGGATCACTTGGCGGGACAGGGCGGAACCGTGCCGTTCGGACAAAGGACACGAAGGCGTCCCATGGAACTCACCTCGATCTTCCTGCCCCAGGCCTTTCCGGGGGCAACCAGCAGGTTCTTGCTGTCACCGGTCGTGCCGTCCCGCCGGAACACGAACTGCCAGTTCGTGGCAGGCGTGGCGGAGGAAGAAGACTGGGCAAGCGAAACCGAAACCTCCGGAATCGCGGCGAAAACCTGGAGGGAGGAAGCCGTGCCCGCAGGCGCGGCCGTGCCGCAGTTGTCCGCCTCGACAATGTGCCAGCCACTGGCGAAGAAATCGTCGGAAGGCTTGTTGGTGTTCGCGCAGACGGAAACCTTTCGAGCGCGCAGGATCGCCTCGCTGCGGGCGGCGGCCAGCGAAGTCACCAGATTGTCCGCGGCGGAACGCACCCGGTTCCTGTCGACGAACTTGCTGAAACTGGGGACGGTGATCGCCAGGAGAATGGCCGCGATGGAAACCGTGACCATCAGTTCGAGCAGCGTAAACCCGCGCTGGCCCCGCGAACGGCAACGGGCCGCCTTGCCAGGGGTTTTCTTTTCGAGAGAGAACATGTTGTCTGCGATCCGTGACGAAATATGGTGTTTGATGTGCTGTTTGATACGTTACCGTGATCGTATGTACTCGGGACCAACAAGGCAATGTTTTCCTGACAGATGGTTGTTTTTCCGGGACAAACGGTCAAATAGCGGTCAAATAGCGGTCAAGGAAAGGATCAGGCGTCGGGGCGTGGTCACATCCTGTCAGGCGACGGAACACGGGGAACGCGCGCGAAAAAAACCGGGAGGAGGAGGGAATCCCGAATTCCGGGGGGAGGAAGAGGTTCGGCGGATGCCTCGATAAGGTAGCGGGAGCATCCTGCTCCCGGCCATTCAATACGGGGGAGCTGGAAGCTCCCCCCACTTTCCGGTGGGAAACCCTCCCCTTCAGGGGATCATCTGGCCTGGGCGGGGCGCAACCCCTTCCATGCCGTCTTGCCCGGTCACGGGCGTGGATCGAAACATGACAGGGTTTTTGCAGGAGGATGACGTTAACCGGTTGAGATTCACCCGAAAAACGGGGATACTCGGGTCATGGACGCGGCGATTGAATCGGTTTTCGCTTGAATATCCGGCGCGACGCGCTTGTGATGCCGCACGGTTTCCCCGGTCTGTCCAGGATACAAGGTTACCCGGGAATTTCCCTTTTGACTTTCTCGCACAGGGATGAATCGCATGTTCGGTGAAAAGATGGCGAGTTTGGGTCCGGCCCGTATTTCCCCTGGATGGGTTTCCGGTCTTTTCTGTGTGCTGGCTTTTAGCGCGGTGGCATGGTATCAGCAACCGCAATCCAGGGCGCTGGCGGCGGATCGGTTCGATCCGGAGTCGCGCCCGCATCTGATTCGCCCGGATGAACCCCTGCTGCCCATCCTGAAGGACAAACGACTGGACGAGCGCAAGATTGCCCTGGGCCGCGCCCTTTTCCACGATGTCCGTCTTTCGCACGACAACACCATCAGTTGCGCCTTCTGTCATGATCTGGCGCGTGGCGGTGTGGACCACCTGCCCAGATCGTTTGGCGTTGGCGGGGAGGAAGGCGCGATCAACACCCCGACTGTATACAACGCTTCCCTGAATTTTCGCCAGTTCTGGGATGGTCGCGCGGCCAGTCTGGAAGAACAGGTGGATGGCCCCCTGCACAATCCCGTGGAAATGGCGACCTCCTGGGGCGAGATCCTGCCCCGGTTGCGGCACGACGAAAAATTGGCGGCCCAGTTCCAGGCGATCTACGACGCCGCGCCCTCGCCGGACAATGTGCGGGACGCCCTCGCCGAATTCGAGCGTTCCCTGGTGACCCCCTCCCGCATGGACCGCTGGCTGCTGGGCGAGAACGACGCCCTCAATTCCCGGGAGCTGAAAGGCTATCGCCTTTTCAAGCAGTATGGTTGCATCGCCTGTCACCAGGGCGCGAACGTGGGCGGAAACATGTACCAGCGCTTCGGCATCATGAAGGATTATTTCGAGAACAAGAAAAAAACCACCAGCGCGGACATGGGCCGGTTCAACGTGACGGGCCGTGAAGAGGACCGGCACGTGTTCAAGGTCCCCTCCCTGCGCAACATTACCCTGACAGCGCCTTATTTTCACGATGCCTCCGCGGTTTCCCTGCACGAGGCCGTCTCCAGCATGGGCTATTACCAGCTTGGCGTGGATTTGCCCCAGGAAGACGTGCAGGCCATCGTGATTTTCCTCTACGCGCTGACGGGGGATGAATTGCAATGAGACCCGTCCGTTTTCCCCGCCGTTACGTGTTCCCCGTGGTGTTGCTCGTCCTGCTCGGCGGCGCGCTGGCCGTTCTCTACGTGCTCAGCGCGCGCGTCGGCGATGCTGCCCGCATTCAGGTGGAGCTGGATATTCGCCATGCCGTCACCCTGGATACAGACATCAACCTGGACATACTGCGACTGCGCTACCGGCAGTTGCGCCACTATGACACCATCTCGGACGCCTCCCGGCGGGTCGAGCGCGCCCTGGACAGGTTGCAGGCCGGATTCGAGAAGGTCAACATGGGCCACGCGCTGAAACAGGCGCGAAGCGAATGGGATCGCAAGCACGTTAATCTCGAGGATTTCAAGCGCCAGAATTCCGTGCTGGTCAACTCGCTTTTCCATTTTGTGAATCTCGCGGACCGGATCAGCGCCCGGCTGGATGGCAGTGTTTCCACGCGCTTTGACCGGCTCGCGCGTGACGTGCTGATTTTCATCAGCGAGCAGCAGTCCCAGGACAACGAGACGTTGCTGGACAGCCTGGAAAGATTCGAGAAAGACGGGCAGGAATGGCCTGCCGCGCTGAACGTGGAACGGCGGCTCCTGGTCGCGCACGGCAAGCTGATCGTCAACAACCAGCCTGTGGTCCGGATGCTGATGCGCCGTATTTCCCAGGGCGAATTTCCGTCGATGCTGGAACGGGCGTATGCGGACTACATCGCGGCCTACAATCTCAGGGTCGAGGAGGCGGACTATTACCGGATGTTGATGGCGATGTTCGCTTTTCTCATGATCCTCACCATCGTCCTGATCGCCGTGCGCCTGCGCAAGACCGCTGCGGAACTCGCGCGCAACCATACGCTCCTGAACAATATCGCCGACCATCTGTACGAGGGCATCCTGAGCTTCGATGCCGAGGGGCGGCTCAATTTCATCAACCGGCGCGCCGAGGTTCTCCTGGAAAGGGACGAAGGCAGCCTGATCGGGCACACGGTGCAGGAGCTGTTCCCGGAAGGCGGCGCGTCCGCTTTCCTGACGGCGCTTGCCAGGGGCGCGCCCTACGAGGGCGAGGAATGGCTGCGCCGCGCCAGCGCGAACTTCCCGGCCATTTTCCTGGGCGGACCGTTGCCGGCGGTAGACAGCAAGGCGCTGCTGGGCGGCTACGTCACCTCCTTCCGCGATGTCACCGTCCAGCGGGAGGCGGACGCGCGCCTGCGGCTTGCGTCGCGGGTATTCGACAATCTTTCCGAGGCGATGTCCATCACCAACGCCAATGGTGTCATCGAATCCGTGAACGCGGCCTTTACGACCATTACCGGGTACACCGAACTGGAAGCCCGGGGGCATACGCCGGGCAGCCTGCTGAAGTCCGGCCTGCACAACAGGCTCTTCTACCAGGCCATGTGGGACGCCCTGGCGCGCGAAGGAAAATGGCAGGGCGAAATCACCAACCGCAAGAAGAACGGCGAAACCTATCTGGCCTGGCTTTCGATCACCAGCCTTTTGGGCGAGAACAATGAAGTGCTGCATTACATCGCCCTGTTCTCCGACATTTCCGAGCGCAAGCGCATCGAGACGCGCATTCACCATCTCGCCTATCACGATTCGCTCACCAAGCTCGCCAACCGGCTCCAGTTCATCGAGCGCCTGGCGAACCACATACGGGAAGCGGGTCGGCTGGGGCGCTCGATGGCGATCATGCAACTGGATCTGGACCGCTTCAAGTACATCAACGATTCCCTGAACCACGCGGCGGGCGACATACTGCTGAAAGCCGTCAGCCAGCGCCTTCTCCGCCTCCTGAGCGAAGGCGATACCCTGGCGCGGGTGGGCGGGGACGAGTTTGCCCTGCTGCTTCCCGAAATCACCGCGCAGGAAGAGGCTATCGCGCTGGCGCGGCAGTTGCTGCACGAATTCGACGTGCCCTTCAACCTGCATGGCCGCGAGGTCTTCGTTTCCGCCAGTGTCGGCATCGCCATGTATCCGTTCGACGGCGAGGAGGTGGAAATCCTTCTCAAGAACGTCGATACGGCGCTCTGCAAGGCCAAGGACTCTGGGCGTTCGACCTTCCGTTGTTTCCAGGAAAGCGATAACGAGAACTCGCTGGAACGCCTGGAACTGGAAACCGAGCTGCGCCATTCCGTCGCGCGAAACGAATTGCGGCTGTACTACCAGCCCCAGGTCGACGCCCGGACCGGCAGGATGCACGGCGTGGAGGCGCTGACGCGCTGGCAGCACCCGGTGCGCGGCCTGCTTTCGCCGGATCGTTTCATTCCCCTGGCGGAAGCAAGCGGCTACATCGATACCCTGGGAAACTGGTGTCTCAGGAGCGCCTGTCTCCAGTTCGTCGCCTGGCGCCAGGCTGGTATCCCCATCCGGCGCATGGCGGTTAACGTTGCCGCCCGGCAATTGAGCAGCCCGGTATTCGTGGACATGGTGCTCAATACCGTCCAGGAAACCGGCATTCCGCCTGACTGCCTGGAGCTGGAACTGACGGAATCCGCGATGGTCACCGATCCGGAGCGGGTATTCGGCATTTTTGCCCAATTGCGCAAGAATGGCATCCGCATCGCCATTGACGATTTCGGCACGGGCTATTCCTCGCTTTCCTATCTGTCGTGCTATCCGGTCGATGTTGTCAAGATCGACAAGAGTTTTGTGCAGGGGCTGGAACACGAACGGCAAAACCGTTCCGTGGTGCAGGCGATTGTGCTCATGGCGCACGCGATGGGCATGGAAACCGTGGCCGAGGGAGTGGAAACCGAAACGCAAAGTCGCCGCCTGCTGGATTTCGGCTGTGATTTCCTGCAAGGCTTCCTGTTCGCGCACCCCTGCGCGCCCGAGCAAATCTCGGAACTTTCCTGCGCGCATGACGCGAATGATTGAGAACAGCCGGCTGGCGCCGATCACCCGCGGGTGACGGGCGTCCGGTGGCGCGTGGCAGGGATTTCACGTTTTTCGCCCTCGCGCGGGCCGGACAGGCAGGCGAAACCTGCCCCGGCGCGCGATTGTCATCGTCCCAGCATTTCCCGCGCGTGCCGCCGCGTGGTTTCGGTAATTTCCACGCCGCCCAGCATGCGGGCGATTTCCTCCACGCGGACCGCGGCGTCCAGGATGTCGATATGGCTCGTGATCGGGCCTGCCCCGGATGACTTGCGCACGCGCCAGTGCCAGGTGGCGCAGGCCGCGACCTGGGGCAGGTGCGTGACGCAGAGCACTTGGCGTTCTGTTCCCAGTTGCGCCAGGAGATGCCCCACGATTTCCGCCACGCCGCCGCCAATGCCAACGTCCACCTCGTCGAAGATCAGGGTGGGAACGCTGGCGTTGCGCGCGGTGACGGCCTGCAGGGCGAGGCTGATGCGTGAAAGTTCGCCGCCGGACGCCACCCTGGCGAGCGCGCGCGCCTCCTGTGCCGCCAGTCCGGCGACACGGAACTCCACCTGTTCCAGACCGTGCGCCGATCCGCCTTCGACAGGAATCAGCGCCGCTTCGAAGCGCCCGTTCGACAGGGCAAGCGCCTGCATTTGGGCGCTGACTTCTTTTCCCAGCTCCTGCGCGGCGCGTTTTCGTCCGTCCGAAAGCTCCCGGGCCAACTGCAGGTAGCGCGCCTGCGCCGCACCGGCTTTCTGCCGCAGCGCTTCGGCGTCCGCCGCTTCCTGCAGTGCGGCAAGTTCCGTCTGCCAGCTTGCCAGCAGGGCGGGAAGCTCCTCCGGCTCCGCCCGGTATTTGCGGGCAAGGGAGAGCACGGCGTGCATGCGGCGATCCACTTCTTCCAGTCGGGCGGGATCGAGTTCCAGCCGGTCCGCGTAACGACGCAGATGTGAAATCGCCTCGCCCAGTTCCGCCTCCACCGATTGCAGCATGCCGGCGGCGGCGGCCAGCGCCGTGTCGATTTCCGCCATGCCGCGCACGCGCCCGGTGGCCTGCGCGATCCGGGTTTCGCAGGCGTGTTCCCCGCCGGAGAGCGCGTCCAGCACGAAGCGCGCGTCCTCGATCAACCCGGCGGCGTGCGCGAGCCGGCGCTGCTCCGCCTCCAGTTCCTGCCATTCGGTGGCCGAAAAACCAAGGCTTTCGAGTTCGTCGACCTGCCAGGCGAGTGTTTCGCGCGCGCGCGCACTGGCCGCGCTTTCCGTCCGGATGGTTTCCAGTTGCCTTTCCAGGTGTCGCCAATTCTTCCAGGCCGTCGTGACGGCGCGCGCCAGACCGACAAGCCCGCCATGCGTGTCCAGGCGTTCGCGCTGGGCGTCGGCGCGCAACAGGGATTGATGCGCGTGCTGGCCGTGGATTTCCACCAGAAACCCGCCCGCCTCGCGCAATTGCTGGAGCGTGGCTGCAGAACCGTTGATCGTCGCGCGCGAGCGACCGTTGCGATCGACAATCCGGCGCAACACGAGCATGTTCTCCTCGCGCGTGATCTCCTGCGCGTCGAGCCACGCCGCGGCTTCCGGCACACGGGCAAGATCGAAGACGGCGGTCACTTCCGTTTTTTCCCTGCCGTCGCGGATCATGCCCGCGTCGGCGCGTCCGCCCAGGGCGAGCGTGAGCGCGTCGACCAGAATGGATTTGCCGGCCCCTGTCTCGCCGGTCAGCGCGCCGAATCCGGCGCCGAATTCCAGCTCCAGATGATCGACGATCACGAAATCCCGAATGGTCAGGCACAACAGCATGGCAACCTCGTCAGGGAAGATGGATGCGGCATTTTACGCGCATGCGGTTCCGGCTTGTGATCCGGATGAATCCCCGGAAGTTGTTTCCATCCACGCAACCGGCTGACACCTCCACCCGGCATCTTCCGTCGCTCATTGCAGGCAGGTGTCCAGCCTGTCGCCATCGTGATGTGTCTCGAAGAATGTGATGAAACACTGCGCCCGGGTCTTGCGCGGTTCGGGGAGTTGGGCGATGAAGGGGCGAATCTCGTTGAAACTCCATGTGAATTCCACGCCGGGGGGCAGGGCGGCAACGGCCTTGCGCACGTCCTGGAGCGGCGTTTGCGGCTCCGCGAGCCAGAGCAGGAAAGACAGGATGGCGCGTGTCGGATTGGAGGCATCCAGCTCCGCCATGGCTTGCCGGATTCTTTGCGCGGCTTCGGCGTGCCTGCCGAGAAT
>JAISME010000102.1 GCA_031276915.1 Zoogloeaceae bacterium | reverse complement strand
TGCGTGCTTGCTTGCTTGCGTGCTTGCTTGCTTGCTTTCTTGCTTGCTTGCTTGCTTGCGTGCTTGCTTGCTTGCTTGCTTGCTTGCTTGCTTGCTTGCTTGCTTGCTTGCTTGCTTGCTTGCTTGCTTGCTTGCTTGCTTGCTTGCTTGCGCATGATGGAAGAATAATTTGGCTTGTCAAGCTTTTTTACACTCTTCCCAGCACCCACCCCAAACATCCCGTCTGCGGAAGACGCGGCGGCTCCGATGGGATGCGAGGGAGTCAGAAAGGTGTAAAACATGGTGAGCGTTTGTCCAGCGTTTGTGATGAAGTCTGACAGTGAGTGTGCGAGAGATGCGCCAACATGTCAACCCGTGCCGAATCCCAATGATGACGCGGGTTCCCATCAAAAACGGCAAGATCGTGCTGGCGCTTCAAGCCGTTCCTCTCGTTCAAATTCACGAATCCACCGGCTCATGCTATTCAGGTAATATCCGATAATATCGGCGATTTGCTGCTGTGGAATACCTGCACGACAGGCTTTGATAACTGTCGCAACCCGTTGGATCAGGGGGATTCTCCTGTCAGGAAACAGGGATTTTTCGCCTTGCGTTACAATACACGCATACTTTGCGGCGCATACACTTTATTTGTATTGCGCCTGTTTCTGAAAAGGGGATGTGCAGATCAAGGATTTCCTGCCACTTCCAAATAGTGAAATAACGCTGTTTTATTGATTCCTCTCCTGGATCGGCGACCATGAACATGCGTTCAGACGATTGATTTCAAAAAATATTAAATTCCTGTTCAAGGTCAATCCTGATAATTGCAGTCATCATTTCCCCGGCGGGAATAATACCATTTCTCGTGATTCCATTCTTGCAGGATCGGAAACGGTTTTCACGAACATGACTGGACTGATTTGAATAGCCGGATATGGACAATCATCGATTTTCCTGTTTATCCATGAACACCCCGGACTTTGGAAACTGCGCGAACGCCGAATCTGTTACAATCCCTCGCCCCTTGTTCCATCGAAAGGAAAGTCCAGAATGTTCGCGCCGCCGCGCCCTGCCTTTTTTCCATCCGTTTCGCGTTATGGCCTGTTCGTTTTCCTGGCGATCTTTCTGCTGTTCGCGCCGGAGGTCCGGGCGGAGGAGATTCCCGTCAATCCGTTTGTTGACGATGCGGTGACGAAAGAGCACGCGGAGGACGCGGGCCAGGCGCAATCCAGCGCGGATGACAGGGAAGAAACCGATACGCTTAGCCGCTTCCTGGAGGCGCAGGCGCTGGGGGTCGAGGAGGTGAGGGCGCCGGTGGCGATTCCCCTGGCGCTGGATTTGACCGCGCCAACCGACGACCTGTGGGAGCGCATCCGCAACGGTTTTGCCATGCCTACCCTCAACAACGACCAGGTTCTTGCCTTCCAGCAGTATTACCAGTCCCACCCGGAATACCTGCGCCGCATGGTGGAGCGCAGCCGCCTGTACATGCACCACATTGTCGAGGAACTGGAAAGGCGCAACATGCCGATGGAAATCGCGCTGCTGCCGATGGTGGAGAGCGCCTACAACCCGATGGCGCTCTCGCCCGCGCGGGCTTCCGGGCTTTGGCAGTTCATTCCCTCGACGGGCAGGCAATACAGGCTTGAGCAAAACTGGTGGCGCGATGAGCGTCGGGATGTTGTGGCTTCCACCAGCGCCGCCCTGGATGACCTGCAATACATCTACGAAATGCATGGCGACTGGCATCTGGCCCTGGCTTCCTACAACTGGGGCGAGGGCGCGGTGGGCCGGGCGGTGGCGAAGAACGCGGCGCAGGAATTGCCGACGGATTACGCCAATCTCACGATGCCCAACGAAACGCGCAATTACGTCCCCAAGCTGCAGGCGCTCAAAAACATCTTCAGCAACCCGCGGCTGATGACTGAGCTTGGCCTTCCCCCGATTCCGAATACCCCGTATTTCCATACCCTGGTCGCAACGTCGCCCATCGATGTCAAGCTGGCCGCCCAATTCGCCGGACTGACGCTGCAGGAGTTCATCGCGCTCAATCCTTCGCACAATCGTCCCGTCATCCAGGCGAACACGACGCTCGTGATTCCAGCGGATCGCGTGGAGCATTTCAAGGAGGCGCTGGAAAACCATGATGGCCCGCTCGTCTCGTGGCAAACCTATGCCCTGCGGCCCAGGGAGCGTCTGGAAGACATCGCTCCCCGTTTCGGTATCACGCTTGCCGACCTGAAGCAGGTCAACGGCCTGCACAATCGCCGTGCCAGGGTGGCTCCGGGTCTGACCCTGCTGGTGCCAGGCGTGGGCAACCCCGACAGCGCGTCCCTGGATTTCCTGCCCGTCATGGCGGAGGCGGATGCTGGAAACACATGGTCCGCGGTCGTGACGCATCGCGTGAAAAAGGGAGAAACCCTGGCCGCGATCGCCCGCAAATACCGGGTGCGTGTCAAGGACCTGCAAGTCCTGAACCGCCTGAAAGGCAGCGCCATTCGTCCGGGCATGCGTCTCACCGTGCGCCGCGCGGCAGAAAACAGGGTGGTGGCAAGGCAGGGAAAACGCCAGGACAAGGCGCGGAAGAGCGTGGGGAAAACCGCCAGCCACACGATCCGGAAGGGGGACACGCTTTTTTCCATCGCCAAACGCTACAAGGTCGGGGTTGGCGATCTCAAACGCTGGAACAAACAGGCTGGCAAGGCGCTCAAGATCGGCGGCAAGCTCACGATCCGCAAGGAGTCGTGATCGGGAAATCGATTCCCGAAAAGCGCGGAACAGGGTGTAGACCGTATTCGCAATCCCGCCGTTCCTTGCTTTTGCCACCCTGTCTCTCTATAGTGTCTGGTTTTCCGGATTTTGCCGTTTCGCGCCGCAAGCATCATGCCCGACATTACACTCCCCGATGGTTCCATACGTTCTTTCCCTGCGCCTGTGACGGTCGCCGAAGTGGCGGGCGCGATTGGCGCGGGGCTGGCAAAAGCCGCGCTGGCGGGCAGGGTGGGCAAAAGACTCGTGGATACCTCCTTCATGATCGAAGACGACGCGACGCTTGCCATCGTCACCGGCAAGGACGCCGATGGACTGGAGATTCTCCGTCATTCCACGGCGCATCTTCTGGCCCATGCCGTGAAAATCCTTTATCCGGAGGCGCAGGTCACCATCGGGCCGGTAATCGAAAACGGCTTTTACTACGACTTCGCGTACTCGCGTCCCTTCACGCCCGAGGATTTGACGGCGATCGAAAAAAAGATGGCGGAACTGGCAAGGGCCGACCTGCCCGTGACACGCGAAGTCTGGGCACGGGATGCCGCGGTCGAATTCTTCCTTGACCAGGGCGAGAAATACAAGGCGGAACTGATTGCCGCCATTCCGGAAAATGAGGAAGTTTCCCTGTATCGCCAGGGCGATTTCATCGACCTGTGCCGTGGCCCGCATGTGCCTTCCACCGGACGGCTTAAGGTTTTCAAGCTCATGAAAGTGGCGGGCGCCTACTGGCGCGGCGACGCAGGGAACGAGATGCTGCAACGGATCTACGGCACCGCGTGGGCGAAAAAAGAGGATCTGGACGCCCATCTCCACATGCTGGCGGAAGCCGAAAAGCGCGACCACAGAAAGCTTGGGCAAAAACTTGATCTTTTTCATTTCGAGGAGTTCGCGCCAGGTTCGGTGTTCTGGCACTCCAAAGGCTGGTTCCTGTTCCGGCAATTGATCGACTACATGCGCGCGCGCCAGGAAAGCGCGGGCTACGTGGAGATCAACACCCCGGACGTGATGGATCGCGCCCTGTGGGAGACTTCCGGGCACTGGTTCAATTACCGGGAAAACATGTTCACCACCCAGACCGAGGACGAGCGCGTGTTCGCCCTGAAGCCGATGAATTGTCCCGGCGCGGTGGCGATGTACGCGCAGGGCGTGAAAAGCTACCGCGACCTGCCGCTTCGGATGGCGGAATTCGGCAAGGTGCACCGCTACGAGCCTTCCGGCGCGTTGCACGGCCTCCTGCGCGTGCGGCATTTTACCCAGGATGACGCGCATATCTTCTGCACCGAGGAACAGATGGAAGCCGAGTGCCGCGATGTGGTGCGGCTCATTTTCAGCATCTACAAGGACTTTGGCTTCGAGGATGTGCGGGTAAAACTCTCCACCCGGCCCGAACACCGCATCGGTTCCGATGAAATCTGGGATAAACTGGAAGGCGCGCTGGCGCAGGCGTTGAAACACATGGATGTGGAGTACGCGCTTTTCCCCGGCGAGGGCGCGTTCTACGGCCCAAAGCTGGAGTTCGTGCTGCGTGACGCGATTGGCCGCGACTGGCAATGCGGCACATTGCAGGTGGACATGAACCTGCCTGGGCGTTTCGACATCCACTACGTGGATGCCGACAACCACCACAAGCGGCCCGTGATGTTGCACCGGGCGCTCTTCGGCTCGCTGGAGCGTTTCGTCGGCATCCTCATCGAGCACTACGCGGGCGCGTTGCCGCTTTGGCTTGCGCCGACGCAGGCGGTGGTCATGAGCATTTCCGAACATCAGGCCGAATATGCCATGGAAGTTGCCGGCATCCTGAAAGCGCGCGGCATCCGCGCCGAAGCGGATACGCGCGACGAAAAAATCAGCTACAAGATCCGCGAGCACAGCAACAACCGGTTGCCGTATCAACTCATTGTCGGCGACAAGGAAAAAGCTGGACAGCTCGTCTCCGTGCGCGGTCGTGGCGGGCAGGATCTGGGACAGATGCCGATCGCGGCGCTGGCGGAACGCATCGGCGAGGAAGCGGCAAGGCGCGGGGTATAGGCAGGGCCACCGGGCGCGCCTCCCCATTTCATGCGCGCGGGTGGACCAGGGGCGGAGCCAACGGGTGTCTCTGCCCGGGAACATCATCACACCGGAAACACCATCACACGCTACGCCAACCCTGCCCGGCGGTGGCAACCCCGGCGTATGATGTGAGTTTGGAAATACACGAAAACCGGAGGAGATCATGACGCCGAAAAATCCTGTCCGCCAGGTTGTGACGGTTGCCGCGCTTGCCGTTTTCTTCACGCTATCCACACTATCCTGCACGGCATGGGGGCAGGGCGTCCATGTCGAAGAGACGGAACAGGCGGTCGATTGCGGCGCGAGCAAGGAGAGCGCCTGCGCGCGCCTCGAACAGGGCGCAGCCCTGATGGCGCAAGGCAAATACACGGCGGCAATCGCTGTCCTGGACAGGATCGTCCGCCGATTTGGAACAGACGCTTCCCCCGCCATGCGCGAGATCGTCGGCCGTTATGGCAAGGACGCCACACCCGGCGTGCGCAAACAGGTCGCCAGGGCGCTCGTCAGCAAGGGGCTGGCCCTGATAGGCAAGGGCGTGTCCGCAGTGGAACGGCAGGGATGCGACATCTATGCACCATTCTCCAAAGCCCTCGCGGGATAGGTCACCAATCCGTAATGTGCTGCGACGTCGGCTTGTCTTGATGATGGCCTTTGCCAGAATAGCCATGACTGTGAGCCTCTGGCGAAACGCCCGCTTTTCAATCGGGCTTTGCGATTGAGGCGAAATGTTGATGAAAAGAAAAAGTAACGCGGGCGACCATTTCTGGCATGAGAGGAACTACCGAACCAATCCACGACAAAACCCGCCGACGGATATTAACCATCTTGAAAATTCTATGCACCGATAGAATGCATCCACGTTTTTTGCGTCAGGACAGATGAGGTTTGCGGCAAACGGCTTCTGAAGCCCCCCATCACATCAAAACCCAACCCTCTATAATGCGCAGATTTCCTTTCCCCCGTTGTTGATGTCTGTGTCCTTCCCTGTTTCCCTTCCCTCCCTGCCCGCCGCCGGGCGCAAGGTGGATTGGGCGGTTGGCCCTGGCTCCTACGACGCCTTTTTGTTCGCGATGATGGCGCG
>JAISME010000043.1 GCA_031276915.1 Zoogloeaceae bacterium | reverse complement strand
GAAGACACAGGGGATTTTTGGCTGCTGGCGGAAGCGCATGGCCGCCTGCCCCTGCCGCCCTACATCACGCACGCGCCAGAGGCGGAAGACGAAACTCGCTATCAGACCATTTACGCCCGTCATCCCGGCGCGGTGGCCGCGCCGACCGCCGGTTTGCATTTCGACGCCGATCTGCTCGAACGACTGGAAAAACGGGGCATACGCACGGCCCACCTCACCTTGCATGTGGGTGCGGGCACCTATCAGCCCGTGCGGGTAACGCAGATCGCCGAACACCGGATGCACCGGGAACACTACGATTTGCCCGCAAAAACCGCTGCCGCCATCGAAGCGACGCGAGCTGCGGGCGGGCGTATCGTCGCCGTGGGCACGACTTCCCTGCGCGCTCTGGAATCCGCCGCCATCGGCAATGGCCTCGTCCGGGCAGGGGCGAGGGAAACGGAAATTTTCATTACGCCCGGCTATCATTTCCAGGTGGTCGACCGGCTGGTCACCAATTTTCACCTGCCCAAATCCACCCTACTGATGCTGGTTTCCGCGTTCGCCGGGATGCGGAATATTCGCTCGGCTTACGCGCATGCCATTAGCCGGAGCTACCGTTTTTTCAGCTACGGCGACGCCATGTTGTTGGAGAAAAACGCCGCCTGCGCGTTCCCGCTCTCTCGACGCTCAAAGTAAAAGCCGATTATCAGGCGCAAGCGATATAATTGTCACCATTTGTTCCTATGAGAAGACAATGAAGCTGATTGGCTTATTGAGCAATCCTTATGTGCGCAAGGCGCGTATCGTGCTTGCCGAGAAGAAGATCGAATACGATCTGGAGCGAAATGAATGTGCGCTCAGCCCGGATTGCAACCCGCTGGGCGAGCGGTTAGCGCTGCTGCTCGATGACGGAACGCCGCTCTTTGACGCGCGCGTGATCGTTGAGTACATCGACAACATTTCCCCCAACAGCATGTTGTTTCCCAGAACCAACCGCGAGCGCACCGAGGTGAAGCGCTGGGAGGTCATCGCCGATGGACTGCTCGAAGCAATCGAGTGGGTACGCCAAGAATCCGCGCGTCCGGTCACGGAAAGGCGCGCCGCTTTTGTCCATCAACAACAAGAAAAAATTTCGCGTTGCCTGGCGTTCATGGAACAAAACTTGGGCGAATTGCCGTTTTGTACCGGCAAATCCCTGACGCTGGCCGATCTGGCTGTGGGGACTGCGCTCAGTTACCTGCTTTTTCGGTTCCCGGAGATAACCTGGAACGGGACACATCCCTTTTTGGCCCAGTTGTACGCCAAACTGGAGCAACGCCCCTCTTTCCAGGAAACCGCGTTCCAGGAACCCTGAACCATCATGACGTCATCACCGAGAGGAAATGAATATGGTCAAAGAATTCACCTGGTCCGAAGAATATAGCGTTGGCATCGATGAGATCGACGAGCAGCACAAGGCGCTGTTTACGCTGATCAACCGGCTGTACCACGCCATGATTCACGTCAATCTGAACAAGAAGGGCAGCGCCGTCTGCGGCGATATCCTGGACGAGCTGGCGGATTACACCCGCATCCATTTCTTGCTGGAACAAACCCTGATGCGCATCGGCGGGTATCCCGAATACGAAGCGCACTGCGAATTGCACAAGAATCTGGTCAACGAAATCGATGCCCTGCAAGAGAAAATCGCTTCTGGCAAAGCCGCCATCAGCTTCGAGTTGCTGCAATTCCTGCGCAACTGGCTGACCAAGCACATCTTGGACGAGGACATGAAATACGGCATGTATTTCAAAAAACATGGCCAGTCGCAAAAAAGGAATGTCAACGAGTGGACGAAAAGATCCCGCGACGCCATAAGCAAGCACAAGAAAAAAAGCAAATGGTGGAAGTTCTGGTAAGCCACGCGAACCACAGAATACGCGCGAGCGCCGTGTTTCACGCCAGGACTTGCGGACTGCCCTTCATCACATCTTCCAGCAAGGACACGCTGTTTCCCCGGAATCATCAGGGCCATCGCATACGCGAATGTCGCAGGCAGGGGGAAAAGCCGTTTACCGGAGGCTTCCCTTCGGACGCGCTGACCGAAAGAAACTATCGGGAATCGGCATGCCCGAACGGAAACACAAGGGCAAGGGCAAGGGCAAGGTTTCCTGTAAGCGTTCATGCGGGGCAGGAATATCACCAATGCCTGCCAGTTCGTTTCCACCGACAGGGTGGAACCGGGTTTTGCGACGCGCTCCCAGGTAAAGGGAGGCTCCGGAGAAACATGCGGGTGGCGGGTGACAGCGGATGGCGCCTGTGTTTAAATGAAGCGCGGCAAGGTTTTGACCTTGACGTTTTTTCATTCTGGGGACTGCGAAACCATGGTAGCCAAAAAAAGCCAAAAAAATATTTCTCTGGGGACGGAAGACATTCTCCTGAGCCTTTGCAATTCCGTAAGCCATGTACTTTCTGCGGCAACGCAGACTCCGGTGCGCTATTCCGGCATGGTGCAGCGCATCAACCGCACTTCCCTGAAACCGGACATCGGCTGCTTCGTCCTGTTCGATGGCGGGTTTTCCGGGCTGGTCGTCATCAATTTTTCCGGTCAGGCGGCGATGGAGCTTTACGAAAGATACATGCTCAGCATGGGCATGGCGAAAGAGGGGCTGGCGACAAACTATACGGCAGATGACGTCAGCAATGTAATGGGCGAACTGATGAACCAGATCGTCGGTGATTTCACCCGCAAGGTTTCCCAGGAATTGCAGACACACATCACCCAGAACCAGCCCAAGATGCTGGCGCTGAACAAGCAGGTCGTCCTGAGCGTGGACGCCAACCTGGACCATCCAGAGGCGCGTCGGGTGACGTTCTACACCGGGCAGAACAACATTTTCTATCTGGAACTGGCGATTGACCGCACGCATTTCATCAAGTTATGCGATTTTGAACAGGAAACCCTGAATCCCGACGAACTGTTCGATCAGGCGGAACAATTGGCGAACGGCAATACGCCCGCGGCAGACGGCGCCGATGCAAGCAATACCGATGCGGACAATCGGGAGGATTTGCTGAAATCCCTGGGAATGTGAGCACCCCCCGGAACATTCCGGGAAAGGGGAAGGGAATTCCTTCCGGATTCGGAATGCGCCGCAAACAAAATGGAATTTGATCGTCCTGGACGGCGCATGTCGTCCACGGACTGGTTGGCTGTGGGAAGTCCATGGAACGCGGCGAGCCTTCACTGGGACAGGCCGGTAATCCCGGCCGGATTGCGCGGTTTTGCCTGATTTCTGGGCAATCAAGGACTGGTCATGCGAATCAGAACACGGGCCAAAACGACCCTCTCCGCGGCTTGACGAAAGGCGCCATGCCAGATGGTGAACATGTCGCCCGTCACCGTATTGGTGGTGAGGCTGCATCCATCCACCGTCACCGATCCCTTGCGGGCAATGTATTTTGGCAAGCGAGCGTCTCCGGCGAGACATCAACGCAATGGCCCTCGGCGTTTTTCTCCACCACGGTAAGACAGACGCCCGCGTGGGTAATGGAGTCCCCCAAGCCGACATCAGCCATTTCCAACGCGCCAGGCTTCACGGTCAAACGAATCCCCGCTTCACGGGGCCGTGATATTCACGATACGGCCCACAGCCGCGACAATGCCGGAAAACATGATTGCGCAAGAATCTCTCGGAGAAAATCTCGTTTTATCATGACGCCATCAAAGCCCGCCGGCCAGGAGGGGAGGAGATTTGCCCAGGACAATCGACAAGCGCGCGGACGTGCGTGGGTGGTTGGGGGCTAAGCGGATTCGCCGGTATTTCCTTGGGAAGCACGCGGACGCGCGTGGGTGGTTGGGGTGAAGGGAATCTTGTGGTCGTGCTCGAAGCAATCGCGCGGACACGCGTGGGCAGTTGGGGGCGATTGGAGGCGGGAGTTGGTCCCTTGTTCTGTGACATTTTTTGTCACTTGATGCGCGCAATTTGTCACTTTGTGGAGGGGGTGTGGTTGCGTTGTCGGGGAGGGAAATGGCGTGGATGCGAGCGTACAGGCGGGAATCGGGGGTGCGGGGGTTGGTGGGCACAGAAGTTGCTTGTATCTTTCCGGTTTCTTTTCCTGACAAGTCGGACAAGCGATTCATCATGTTCCCCACCCTGCCGTTTTCGGAAGCATCGACTGGAACATCCACTGTGTTGCGCGCACGCAATATGTGCGGACGGGATGCGGGGAAAAGTGTAAAAAGACTTGACAAACCGGAATATGCAAACATAAT
>JAISME010000025.1 GCA_031276915.1 Zoogloeaceae bacterium | reverse complement strand
GGTGTTCCCGAAGTCGTTTCAGAAAATGGATCGCGGCAACCGGTGAGAGGAGAAGCCCTGATTTTCGTCGCAGGCCCGAAATCTTCCCACAGCAGGCGGAGTGAAGCAGGAACACTGTCCGCGCGTCCACGCCGGGCGACGCGCGTGCTTGCGCTTGCCCGCCCTTGCCGTTCGTCAATAGAGTAGTAATATCCCGCACCCAACAGGCAGGGAAGCAAGAAGAGATGACAACAGGCATTCCTGTCTGTCGCGTGTGACGAACCTGGAAGGTGGTGCTTTCCCCTCCCGAGTCGCCACGGTCGAAACCCCGGTCGCAGGCAAGGGGGATGGGTTCCGGTCCTCGCGCCGATTTCTTCGGGCGGGGTTGCAAACCAGAGTTTGTTTTGCGTTGAAAGGAAAATTTCCATGGTTTTCCCATGTGCCGCGTGGTATGCGTTCCCTGGGATATGCCTCCTCATCCCGTTTTCCGTTTTTCCCGCGCCTTCCGTCCCGCCCGCCGTTGCGCCGGTTTTCCCCGCGTCCGCCGCGCTGGTTGCCCGCGTTGTGCCTTACCCGGACAGTGCCCTGGTCGAGCGCGGCGTATTGCCGGATTGCCGCTCCCCTGATCTCCTGACCTGGAGCGAGAATGCGTCGCCATGACGCGCGCATCGGAATGGGAAAGGCGGGAATGAAGAAAAACAAGACCAGTCAAGAACGGGAAACGAGAGGGAGCGCCGCGCCATGATGACACGAATCGCCAACTGGGCAATCTGGGTCCGCCTGACGGCGGCCATCTGGATTGTGTTGGTCATCGCCTGGAGCGGCCTGATCGCCTGGGAAAGCCACGGAACCCGGCAGATCGCCGTCAACCAGGCCAAGGGCTTTGCCCAGAGCATCCACGAGATGACCATGGCCGGGCTTACCGGCATGATGATTACCGGAACGGTGGATCAGCGGGAAGTATTCCTGGACCAGATCAAGCAGCTTTCCGTCATCAAGGATCTGCATGTCGCGCGCAGCGAAGCGATAACCAAGGTCTACGGTCCCGGCAAGGTCCAGCGCGAACTGGACGCCGTGGAACAGAGGGTGCTCAAGACTGGTGAGCCTTATGTCGCCGTGGTCGAGGAAAACGAAGAACGCGCCCTGCGGGTGGTCAACCCCACGCTGGCGAGCGCCAACTACCTGGGAAAGGATTGCGTGGTCTGCCACATGGCGCCGGAGGGGACGATATTGGGCGTGGTGAGCATGAAGGTGTCCCTGGATTCGGTGGAAACGGCGGTGCGGGGCATGGAATTGCGCATGGCGGGCGCGGTCCTTGCCGTGAGCCTGCTGCTTCTGGGGATACTCTACGGCCTGACGCGCCATTTCGTCACGACGCCGATGGACGCCCTGCGTCGCGGCCTCGTGGACATCGCGCACGGGGAAGGGGATTTGACGCGCCGCCTGGCCATCCGCGGACGTGACGAAATCGGGAAGACCGCCACGGTCTTCAACGAAATGATCGGGAATTTCGCCAGTCTCGTGCGCCAGGTGGGCGAATCCGCCCACATGGTTTCCGCCCAGGCCCGGGATCTGGCGAAAAACGCCAACCATGTCATGGAAAGTTCGCGCCGGCAGAACGAGAAATCCAGCGTCGCCGCCACCGCCGTGGAAGCACTGGTGACCTCCATTGCCGCCATCGCGCAGAGCGCCGATCATGTCCAGGAACAGTCGCGGGAATCCCTGGCGCGTGCCCAGGCGGGCAGCGAAAGCCTGGCGACGCTGCTTGCTGAAATGGACATGGTCGGTGACGCGGTCCGGCAGATGGTCGAATCCATCCGGGAGTTCGTGCGCAACACGGATGCGATCACCGCCATGACACGGCAGGTGGGAGACATCGCCGAGCAAACCGGCCTCCTTGCCCTCAACGCGACCATCGAGGCGGCGCGCGCGGGTGAACAGGGGCGCGGATTTTCCGTGGTGGCCAACGAAGTGCGCAAGCTGGCGGAAAGATCGGCGCTTTCCGCCAGTGAAATCAACAAGCTGACGGAACGACTCACGGCGCAGTCGGAAACCGTGCGCATGGCGGTTGCCGGCAGTTTCGACCACATCGCCAGCAGTCAGGAATCCGCGCGCAAGGTCGCGGAAGTGCTCGAAGCCACGAACGGCTCCGTGCAAAAAGTCATGCGGGGGCTGGAGGAAATCACGTCTGTCACGCGCCAGCAGCGCGAATCGTCCCAGGCCGTCGCCAGCAACATCGACGATATCGCCGGCATGGCCCGGAACAATCATGCCGCCGTGGAAGCCACTTCGGGCGCTGCCGACGATCTCAAGGATCTTGCCGGCGATTTGCAAAAGACGGTGGGACGTTTCAGGGTCTGAGCGCGCACGACGCCGCTCCGGACGCTCCAACCGGGCAGGGATTGCCCGGCGGTGCGCGGGTTTTCCGGATTTTTCATGGTTTCGGCGATCAAATCACGTAATCCCAGAAAGCGTCCTGTTTGAATTCGATGCTGGCGTCCTGTTTTTTCGTCATGAACTGCAGTTCGGGATCCTTGACACTGACCCGGGTGTGTCTCGGCACGCTTTGGGTGATGAAGGCGTTGGAGCCGATGATCGCGCCGATGCCGATGACGGTTTCCCCGCCCAGGATGGAGGCGCCGGAGTAGATGGTGACATCGTCCTCAATGGTGGGATGACGTTTCAGCCCGTTCAGGAGCCGCCCGCCGCGGGTGGAAAGCGCGCCCAGGGTAACACCCTGATAGATCTTCACGCGGTTGCCGATGCGCGTGGTCTCGCCGATGACGACACCAGTGCCGTGGTCGATGAAGAAATGATGGCCGATGACCGCGCCCGGATGAATGTCGATGCCGGTCCGGCCATGCGCGTATTCCGTCATGAGCCGGGGGAGAAGCGGCACCTGCAGCCTGTGGAGTTCGTGCGCGAGCCGGTTGACCATGATGGCATAGATGCCAGGGTAGGCGAGAATGATCTCGTCCTTGCCGGAAGTCGCCGGGTCGCCCTCGAAGGCGGCATCCACGTCGGTTGCCAGAAGCTGGCGGATGGCGGGAATGCGCGCCAGGAATTCACAAGCCAGATGCGCCGCGTCCTGCCCATGGGCACGGTTCTTGTAGGCAAGGGCGCTGGCGATTCGGTCGTGAAGCAGGGCAGCCAGGGCTTCCAGTGGCTTCTCGGACCAGGGCATGCCGGCGGCGCTCGCGGCTTTTCCAAAATAGCCGGGGAAAATCAGGGCGCGGAGCGCATCGATCAGGTCGCCAACGGCATGGGCGCGCATCTGGCGCGGCGAATCCGGACCGACGAGGCCAGGGTAATCGCCGTAACTCTTGAAAATGGCTTCGGAAAGTGCCTTGAAGCGGGCACTGAGCGGACTCTCGGGGTGGGGTTCCGTCGTTGTCATGGTGTTTTCCGTGGGCATGCGCGACCTGCCTGGGTTTCCCCGGATGATTCCCGGCGCGCATGTGTCTGTCAGGGAAAACCCGGGGATTCGTCAATGCGCCAGCGTACGCAACGCGCGCGCCAGCACGTCGATTTCTTCCGGCAGATTGTAGAACGCGAGCGAAGGGCGCACCGTCGCTTCCAGTCCAAAATGGCGCAGGATGGGCTGGGCGCAATGATGCCCCGCACGGACGGCGATACCGGCTCCGGCGAGATGCTGGCCAACCGTTTCGACGGAATGACCGTCCAGGACGAAAGAGAGCACGCTGGCTTTTTGCGTTGCCGTGCCGATCAGACGCAAACCGGGGATTTTGCGGAGTTCCTCCGTGCCATAGGCAAGGAGTTCCTGTTCATAGCGGGCGATCTGCGCCATGCCAATGGCGGTGACATAGTCGATGGCCGCGCCCAGCGCCACCGCGTCGGCAATGTTGCCGGTACCGGCTTCGAACTTGGCAGGCGCTTCGTGGTACAGCGTCCGCTCGAAGGTGACATCGGCAATCATGTTGCCGCCTCCCTGCCAGGGGCTGGCCGCTTCCAGCAACTCCTTCTTGCCGTACAACGCGCCAATGCCCGTCGGTCCAAACACCTTGTGACCGGAAAAGACGAAAAAATCCGCGTCCAGCGCCGAAACATCGACAGGCATGTGCGAAACCGACTGTGCGCCATCCACAAGCGTCGGCACGCCAAAACGGTGCGCAATGGCGATCAGCTCCTCAACTGGCGCGATGGTGCCGAGCGCGTTGGAAACATGCGCGAAGGCGGCGAAGCGCGTGTTCCTGTTGAACAGGCGGGTATATTCCGAAAGGATGATCTGCCCTGCCGCATCCACCGGGGCGACACGTAGCGTAGCGCCGGTTTCCTCCGCGACCAGTTGCCAGGGCACAATGTTGGCGTGGTGCTCCAGCAGGGTCAGGATGATTTCGTCGCCAGGCTTGAGCAGGGGTTTGACAAAGCCCTGCGCCACCAGGTTGATGCCTTCCGTCGTACCGCGCACGTAAACGATGCCGTCCTCGTCCGGCGCGCCGATGAAACGGGCGATCTTTCGCCGCGCGGCTTCGTAGGCGTCGGTGGAACGCGCCGCCAGCGTGTGCGCGCCCCGGTGCACGTTGGAATTCTCGTGTTCGTAATAACGGGCCAGACGTTCGATGACCTGGCGTGGTTTCTGCGTGGTTGCCGCGTTGTCGAGCCAGACAAGCGGACGCCCTTCCACCTGTTCGGAAAGAATGGGGAAATCGGCCCGGATTCTGGCAAGCGAAACGTGCCCGACAAAAGGGACATGGGCGGAATCGACGCTGCCGGAACGTGCATCCGGTATGCGTGACGCGGTTGCGGGAACATGCGGCAACGACTGGTTCTCTGGAATGACAGAGGGTTGATAGGAAACCGGAACCGCTGGCGGATCGACCACTTGCGGCAAGGCGGAAAAACGAAAATAGTCCGCGAGCCATGCGGCGAGCTCCGCCTCGTCCGGCAGGCCATAATCCCTGGGATCGGCTCCCGTGTAAGCCGGACGGGCGCGCGTCATTTGCGGGTCCTGTCGTAGTTGAAGTATTCGCCAACTTCCACGTCTTCCAGGACCGCAAGCGCGTCCTCCGCGAGGATGGCGGCGGAACAATAGAGTGAGAGCAGGTAGGAAGCAACGCCGTTGTCGTCGATGCCCCGGAACCGCACGGAAAGTCCGCGCGCCTGTTCGCCCGGCAGTCCGGCCTGATAAAGCCCGATAACGCCGCGTTTGGTCTCGCCAGTGCGCACGAGCAGGATGTTCGTCTTGCCGGACTGGCTTTTCGGTGTCTTGAGTCCATCCACGAAAAGCTTGTCGGTGGGAATCAGGGGGATACCGCGCCAGAGGGTGAAAACGCCCCCCGCGATTTCCGCGGTCGGTGGTGGCACGCCACGGCGGGTGCATTCGCGCTGGAAGGCGGCAATGGCGCGTGGGTGCGCGAGAAAGTAGGAAGGTTGTTTCCACACCTTGGCCAGGAGTTCATCGAGATCGTCCGGAGTCGGCGCGCCATTCCTGGGCTTGATGCGCTGGCTGTCCGCGACGTTTTTCAGAAGACCGTAATCGTCGTTGTTGATGAGCTGGCTTTCCTGGCGCTCCTGCAGGCTTTCAATGGCAAGCGCGATCTGTTCACCGATCTGGTCGTAGGGCGCGCTGTAGACATCGGAGACTCTGGTATCCACATTGAGAATGGTGGAGATGTTGGAGAGATGATATTCACGCGGTTTCGTCTGGTATTCGATATACCCCTGCGGGATGTCGACCTTGCGGGGATCGCGGCTGCACAGCGCATCCAGCGGCGTGTCGCCCTCGACAACGCGATTCACGCGATAAATACCGGCGTCGAGTCCCTTGAATTCCAGGAAACGCGCAACCCACCGGGGCGTGATGGCGCCAAACTGCGGACGCGTCTTGACGACATCGGCAAGCTGGAAGGCGGCGTTCGCGCCCAGCGCGTTCAACTTCTTTTCTGCCATGATGCTTTGTTCCTATGAAGGTGGATCAGAGAAAGGTGTTCCATGACGGGGAATCATAACGGGATCGCCGGCGTATATTTAGACCATTTTGTCCCATAGATATACCTTTTTGCGGGGAGCAGGCAGGTACATGCGCACACCGGACACGCGGTGGAAAACCTCGCCATCATCCGCCGTTCTGCCCTGGCAGGGCGGTTACGCTTGCTATCCAGCCTGGCGTCGACGACATCGATACCGCCCGCTGGCGTCACGCATGATGCCGGGTGTTCAGCGACCAGCCATGCGCCTTGGCCCTGTCGACGCCACCTGGAGGAGGATGTAATCCTGTTTTTCGGGACGGTGAAATCCGCGCTTCTTTTCCCCACTGTGCCCTCTTTTTTACGGATTGTCCTGATTCCGCGCCCTGCCGGAAACTGGGTTTTCGCAGGATTCGACCCAAAAAAGCTCATGCCGCCGCACGGCTTTCCGGAAAAACTCATGCGCGCCGCAAGGCGGATGCCGACGTCCGGCGAGCCAGCGCTGCAACAGACGGCGCAGGCGTTTCTTGCGGGAAAGCGGCGTGATGAGATCGTGCATCATGGCGAGCGCCATCGCCTTGTCGGTCTGGATATCCCGCCCAAGTGGCAAGACCCAGGGCAAAAGCGGCGCGCTGTTTTCCACCAGGGGCGGCAAGGCGACGCCGGCATGCGCTTCGCCCATTGGCCAGCGGTCATTGTCGTGCAGGTGATTGGCGTAATGGAGCAAGGTTTCCGGCCGCCACGCCGAACCGGCAAGCGCCTCCCGCACGGCGGCAACCGCCGCGACATGGTCAGGATGCGGATCGAACAGCGGGTGCGGCAGTACGATGACCTCGGGTTTCGCCGTCAGGATGATTTCGCGCAAATCGGCAACCAGGCTGTTCCAGGATGGAATGCCGTTTTCATCGCTTGCGAGCCGGAAACGATTGAAACGGCGAAAGGGACGAGTATCGCACATGCCAGCCTCCCGGGAGCAAATGGCCTCGGCGGGCCGCGCCCGCATGACAGGCAATTGCAGGCAAAAATACCCCAACTGGATGGCGCGCTCGACGGGAACACCCGCCCACAAAGGCACGGCAACGCTGTCCCAGGCGCGCAGACGGCCTTTCAGGCGCGATGCCCCGACAGGATCGAACCCCATGCGCCGATAATGCTCCGCCTCTACCTCTCCCGCCGTCAAGGTAACGATCCAGGCTTCCCGGGCCTGGGTATACAGCCCGAAAGCGGCAAGTTCGGCATCGTCGGCATGGGGCGCGACGACAAGCAGACGCTTTCGCCGGTAGTCGGGATGTCGCACACGCAAGAGTCGTGGAGCGCCTTCAAGACGGCAATGCCATCCCGCGAGGCGCAGGCCGTTTGTTTGCAACGCCGCGGCAAGGCCGGTGAGATTCAGGTAGCGCACTCCGCGCGCGCCGCGTTCGAAGGTCTGGATGTCCCGCGATGGAGATTGCGGATGCGAAAGGCAATTTCCATCGACGTCACAGGCATCTGCCACGATCATTACCGCCGGGTCGAAAAACCGTCCCGTCCAGGCAGAACGCACGGTCACGGCAAGCAGCAGCGTGTCGTCCGCATGCAGAAGCGCGCCATCCACGAGCGCCAGACGGCCATTGGCAAGCGTGACCGGCAGTGTCTCTGCCTCCGCGCCGAAACGATAGGCGTAATCAACATCGGGGGCGTAGAACAGGTGATCGGAAAACCAGGCTTCATGCGCGACCCAGAACAGGACAAGAAGCGGCAAAATCCACGCAAACCCGACCCACGCGCCGAGACCAGCCAACGCGCACACCAGCGTGGCAAACAAAAAACGCTTGTCGCGCCGATGGCGCCGCAGAAGTCTCTGCTTGCGATCTTCAGGCATCGAACACGCGCGAGCGGACGATCAGGGATTTCGGGCGGCGATACGGATGCGCCTTGCAGGATTCAGCAAGGCGTTGTGTCTGGGTGGTCACGATAGCTTTGGCAACAGATTTCCATGTGGCGTGGAAGCGTTGGACATTGAATGCCAAGTCAGGGTCGTCTTGTCCAATCCCGGACTTGTCAAGGACATTTCCGGGCAAGTATATATCAGAACTGTAATCCATCCAGTAACCACATGGATGGAAGCGCAGGGCAATCGCGCGGACGCGCATGGGCGATCAAGGGCGATCAAGGGCGATTATGGACAGGAGTTACTTCCTTGTCCTGTGACAATTTTTGTCACTTGGCGCGCGCAATTTGTCACTTTGTGGAGGGGGTGTGGTCGTGTTGTTGGGGAGGGAAATAGCGTGGATGCGGGCGGGCGGGCGGGAATTGGAGGTGTGGGGGTTGGTGGGCACAGAAGTTGCTCATACCTTTTCGGTTTCTTTTCCTGACAAGTCGGACAAGCGATACATCATGTTCTCCACCCCGCTATTCTCGGAAGCATCGACCGGGACACCCGCTGTGTTGTGCGCATGCGACATGTGCGGACGGGATGCGAGAAAAAGTGTAAAAAGACTTGACAAACCGGAATATGCAAACATAATTTTGCAAGCAAGCAAGCAAGCAAGCAAGCAAGCAAG
>JAISME010000194.1 GCA_031276915.1 Zoogloeaceae bacterium | reverse complement strand
TCCCATACTGTTTTGGGGGAGTATTGTTGCGTGGTTTTGTTCTCTTGAGGGCGCGCGAGGTGACATTTTTTGGTTCATTGGTGACGAATATTGTCACTTCCTGTGTTGTTGGGGTGGGGATGGGAGAATGGATAAAGTAAGTTGAATCAAGGGGTTAAGGGATTCGAGTGTTTCTGGCACATGTCTTGCTCGTAGATTGCCATGATGAAGCGGAACATGACAGGACAGGAGCGGAAAGTGGAAAAGACGGTTGTCGGGTCTTCCCTGTGCGCGCGATCGCCAGACTTTCAGCCTGGCGATCGCGCGCGCACAGGGAAGACCCAACAACTGTCTTTTCCACTTTTCGTTCCTGTCCTGTCATGTTCCGCTTCATCATGGCAATCTACACGCAAGACATGTGCCAGAAACACTCGAATCCCTTAAACCCTTGATTCCCCTTCCTTATCCCTTCTCCCACCCCCACCCCAACAACACGGGAAGTGACAATATTCGTCACCAATGGACCAAAAAATGTCACATCGCGTGCCCCCGGAGAACAAAACCACACAGCGACAACTCCCCGAAATGATGCGGGAACAGTACAACCTCCATTCCCCCTGTTTCCCGGTCTCCTGGTCTCCTCGTCCTTGCCATCTCCCGGCGCGAGAAACCGGCATGGCAACCAGGCAATCCCTCGATAAAGGAAATCAGTCTGGCAGGCGCAATGCCCTGGAAAGACGCTGCCAGTCCGCTTCCTGTCCTGGCAGGCCGAAGCGCAGGAGTCCGGCGTCGGCGAATGGGCGTGTCAAGATGCCCTGCTTGCGCAGGGCATCAAAGAGCGCGCAAGGCGTTTTCAGGGACAGGGTGACGAAGAGTGCGGTGATGGCCGGGGGCTCCATTTCCGCGAGTGGGGCAAGGATGCCGGCGAGGCGCGCGCTTTCCCTGTCCAGCCGGGCACGGGCGGCATCCCGCCATTTCCGGTCGGAGAGCGCCAGCATGGCGACGTAGCGGGCTGGGTGACTGACGGCCCAGGGTCCCAGTTTCTCCCTGATTGTCCGCAGCAGATCGGCGGGACCGAGCAGGAAACCGGCGCGCGTTCCGGCCAGGCCGAAAAACTTGCCGAGCGAGCGCAGGACGACCAGCCTGGGAAAGGCGGCGCTTCCCGCCATGTCACCGACGGAACATTCCGGCGCGGCGTCCGCGAACGCTTCGTCTACGAACAGCCAGCCGTCCCGGCGCGCCAGGCGCGCGGCGGCTTCCAGAACCGTGTCGCGTTCCAGGACATGCGCGGTGGGATTGTTGGGATTGACGCAAAGCACACAAGGCGCGGTGGTATCCAGCGCCGCGCCCAGATCGCCGGCAGGCAGGCGCAAAACCTTGTGGCCAGCCGCTTCCCAGGCAACGGGGTGTTCGGCGTAGAGCGGAGCCAGGCAGGCGACGGCGGCAGGCGGGAAAAGCCGTGGCAGGAGCCAGATGGCGGCCTGCGAGCCGGGAAGGGGCAGCAGGCGCGAGTTGCCGTAATAAGCGGCAGCGGTTTCCTCCAGTCCATCGTTTTCCTCCGGCAGGCGCTGCCAGACTTCCGGCGGCAACGGCGGCACAGGCCAGGCTGCCGGATTGATGCCGGTCGACAAATCCAGCCAGTCCGCGAGGGGAATTCCGCTGGCGCGCGCCGCTTCCCGCAAGCGTCCACCGTGTTTGGGCATCAGGAACAAAGGTCGGCGCACAGGCCGACCAGGAAAAACAGCGCAAGCCAGAACCAGAGGCCACGCTCGACCAGGCGCATGGCGGCTTGCAGATGGCGATGATCCGGATCGGAGCCGCAACCCAGGCGCGGACGCGATTCTTCCCGTTTCTCCGCGCCTGTACCATAGACGGCGTTGCCGCCCAGTCGCACATCCAGACTGCCCGCGCCCGCGGCCATGACAACCCCGGCATTGGGGCTTTCCCAGGCGGGCGCTTGCGTGATCCAGCAGGCAAGGGCGCGGGCGGGCGCGCCAAGCAATGCGTAGGTGAGCGCCGTCAGCCGCGCGGGCAGCCAGTTGAGAAGATCGTCCAGACGGGCGGCAGCCCAGCCAAAATGCCGGAAACAGGCGCTTTTGTACCCCCACATCGCATCCAGCGTATTGACCAGACGCAACAGGAGCGCGCCGGGACCGCCCAGGAGGACAAACCAGAAAAGCGTTGCGAAAATGGCGTCATTGCCGTTTTCCAGGATGGACTCCACGCCCGCGCGCGCAATGCCGGTCGCGCCCAGGCCGCGCACATCGCGGGACACCATGTAGCCCACATGTCGGCGGGCTTCCGGCAGGCAACCCTCCGCCAGCGGTCGCCGAACAGCCTCGCCATGCTGCAAAAGGCTCCTGGCGCCCAGCGCGAAGTAACACAGGAGAATATCGACGATCCATGCCAAACCCGAACGCTGGCGACACCAGAATGCCAGGGAAGCCGCGGGCGCTATCGCCAGACCCATGGCCAGCATGCCAAGGAACCGCACTACGACGGGGCGCGCCGGACGATTCAGGCGGGCTTCCAGCATGTCCGCCAGCCGGCCAAAACCGGCAAGCGGGTGCCAGCGTCGAGGCTCGCCCAGCAGCCAGTCCGCCAGAATCGCCGCGAGCGCGCACAACGGCAGGTAAAACGCCGGATGCTGTGCGAGGAAGCGCGTCAAGACTGTCATGAAGCCCGGATGTGGCGCGTTGCGCGACAGGCAGCCATCAATGGTTTCCGCGACGCCTTTGCGCGAAAGGATGCCGGACGCCGGACGATCGCTTTTCTCCTTCGCGGACCGCGAGAGAACATGTCGCTTTCGGGTTAACCGCCCTGCCCCGGCAGCAGGCTTCCGGCGCGCAGTCTTTCCAGAAGCGCCGCGATCGCCTTGCCCCGGTGTGAGCGCTGGTTCTTGGTTTCCGGCGGGAGTTCGGCGGAAGCGACGCCGGATTCCGGATCCAGAAACAGGGGATCATATCCGAAACCGCCCTCACCTCTTGGGGCGTGCAGGATTTCGCCGTGCCACTCGCCTTCGGCAACGATGGGCTGCGGGTCGTCCGCGTGGCGCGCGAGGACGAGCACGCTCACGAAATGCGCACGTCGGTCCGTCACTTCGCGCAAAACCTCGAGAAGTCTGGCGTTGTTGCGCGCATCGCTTTTCGGCGTGCCCGCGTAGCGGGCCGACCGCACGCCGGGTGCGCCGTTCAGGGCGGCAACACACAGGCCGGAATCATCGGCAAGCGCGGGCAGTCCTGTCCAGCGCGCCGCGTGGCGCGCCTTGGCCAGCGCGTTCTCCACGAATGTGGCATGCGGCTCTTCCGCTTCTGGCACGCCCAATACGCCTTGCGGGATCAGCGCAATGTCCAGCGGCATGAGCAGCGCGGCCAGTTCCTTCAGTTTCCCGGCATTGTCGGAGGCAAGAACCAGCTTCATCACAGGCGAACTCCGGTTTGAAATTCCTCCGCCCGGCACACTGTTCCCCGACCTCCGGTTCCGTGCTGGCGAAAGGACTGTAGCGGATAATTCCCGGGAAGGGTTTCACCGGTTCCGGGATCGCGCTTTTTCGGCAGCGGTTCTTCCGCCGCGACGACGCGGGAAAGGCAAGCCAGAAGCATGGACAGGAGAATCTTTTCCAGCATGAGGAGGGGGCTCCCGGCAACTACCGCGTTTCATGCGTGTTCGGCACGGACGCCAGGCAGGCGATTGGCAGCGTCCAGGTGAAACTGTCTTCGCCGAGCGTGACGGTGAAGGCTTTTGTTTCCTGCCCCAGGAATGGTTGCCCATTCTCGTCCCGGTTGAGAAAGAACACGATCTCGATGCCTTTTTCCAACCCGGGCGCGAGTATTTTCCGGAAAAGTTGTTGCACGATGGGATCGAGCGTCGAAGGGTCCAGTGGCGTAAGCGTCGTTTCTGATCCCGCGATGCGCAGGCTGAGACCTTCCACCAGTTCCGCGCGGGAATGCGTGCCGGAAATATCCAGCACGCCCAGCATGACATAGCGGTCCAGCGCCGTGAAAAACGCCTGAGCATTGGTGTTTGCGATCGCTTCCGGCGTGATGAGCGCCTGCAGGCCAGCGTTGGGCAACCAGATGACACCCAGTTCCTTCTCCCGCTGGATCCGGGTAAGCTGCGCCGCCAGTGCTTCCTGTCCGCAGGCGGGTTCCTGCTGCGCGAAAGCCGTCAGGCTGGAAAAAGCCAGTATGCCAGCACAAAGAATTTTCCTCACGATCCTTCCTTTCCCCAAAATCCGGTTGTACGGCCAAGCATTCCAGCGATTCACGATTCGATCAAGTATCGCAGGACGCTTTCTGTGCCGCGACGAGACGAGCGATCCCGTCGGCGGCGAGTTGCAGAAGGGCGTCAAGCTGCGCCCTGGTGAACGGCGCGCCTTCCGCCGTGCCCTGGAGTTCCACGATGCCACCGCTTCCCGTCATCACCACGTTCATGTCGGTATCGCAGCCGGAATCCTCCTGGTAATCAAGGTCAAGCACGGGAACGCCCTGCCAGAGGCCGACGGAAATGGCGGCGATGTGCTCCCGGACCGGATTTTCCGCCAGATTTCCCCGGGCGACGAGCGTCGCGCAGGCTTCCCATAGCGCCACCCAGGCGCCGGTGATGGCGGCGCAGCGGGTGCCGCCGTCCGCCTGGAGCACATCGCAATCAAGCAGGATCTGGCGCTCGCCCAGTGCGGCAAGATCGACCGCGGCCCGGAGCGAGCGGCCAATCAGGCGCTGGATTTCCTGCGTGCGACCTGTCTGTTTGCCCCTGGCCGCCTCGCGCGGGGTGCGGGCGTGCGTGGCGCGCGGCAGCATGCCGTATTCCGCCGTCACCCAGCCCGATCCCTTGCCACGCAGGAAATCGGGCACGCGCGTTTCCACGCTGGCGGTGCACAGGACGCGGGTCTCGCCCGTCTCGATCAGCACCGAGCCTTCGGCATGGCGGGTAAACCGGCGCGTGATCCGGAGCGGACGCGCTTCGTGCGCGGCGCGTCCGCCTGGGCGTGAGATGGTTTCCATTACTTTTCCTGCCTGGGTGTGAATTTTTCGATGGCGGCGTGGATTTCCCGGATCGCCTCTTCGATTTCCTCGTCGGAAAGGCTGGAAGCGTACAGGGGATCACGGCCGAAGTCGACGAAGGTGGATGACACCTCGGTTTCCCCCATGAAATTGGTGGAGATTTCGCTGGATGACGGCGGCACGTAATCCTCTTCCCACCGTACCACCGCCATGGTGAGATTATCGCCGCCTGCGCCGCTCTTGCGTTCGGCCTTCTGCATGAAACGACGCGCCGCTTCCACGAGATTGGGAAAGCCGAGGGCGCGAACGAGTTCGGTGTCGGTCGCTATGTTCCACAGGCCGTCCGTGCAGAGGATCAGCAGATCTCCTGTTTCCAGCGGTGTCTTGCGGGAATATTCCACTTCCGGCATCAGGCGTCCTCCCAGGCAACTGTAGATCTTGTGGCGGTCGGGATGCTTTTCGGCCTGCACCCTGGAAATCAGGCCCTCATCCAGCAGGTAGCGCACCCGGGAGTGATCCCGGGTGCGACTGACGACGCGATTGCGGCGCACGAGGTAAAGCCGGGAGTCGCCCGCGTGTGCCCAGTAGGCGATGTTGTCCTGGACGATGCAGGCCACCAGGGTGGTTCGCGGAGAATCCTCGAGTTTGTGATGCTCCGTGTAGTCGAGAATCGCGTAATGGGCGGTATCGACATTCTGTTGCAGGAACAGGAAAGGATCGGCCAGCGCCGGGCGCGCCTCGCGCTGGAAAGCCTGCACCAGTGTCTGCACCGCAATCTGCGCGGCGATCTCGCCATGATGATGACCGCCCATGCCATCGGCAATCGCCATCAACAGCGCTTCACGGGAATAGCAATGCGCCACGCGGTCTTCATTGTTGTTGCGACCGCCCTGACGGCTCTCCTGGTAGATCGTGAATCTCATGGTTTTTGCCAGGGCCACATCGAATGGTCGAACCGGGAAAACCAGGATGTTGTCGCCGTCCCTGTGTGTCGCGGGCGCAGATCGCCCCGTTCGGTCAGCGCCTTCTGCAGGGCGAAGGCGCCTTGCAGGCGTTCCTGCCAATCCAGACGCAGGCAGTGGTCGATGGTCTTCAGGAAGTGGTTGGAATACCTACCCTTCCAGCGTGTGGCGGCAGGCTTCAACTTGTCGTTTTTCAAACGTTCGTCCGCAGGTTGTGGCGTGCTGCCCGCAATGCAGGCGTAGAGAGTCGCGCCAACGCTGTAGATGTCGCTCCAGGGACCAACCTCGTCACGCGTTCCGTAATGTTCTGGCGAGGCGAAACCGGGGGTATACATTGGTTTCGGCAGCTTGCCCGCTTCCGCCAGCGCCCTGCGCACGGAACCGAAATCGAGCAACACCGGGCTTTTGTTGGCGCGCACGTAGATATTGGCCGGCTTGATGTCCAGATGCAAGAGCTTTTGCGCATGCACCATGCGCAATCCGGTCATCAAGCGAATGAACAGGTAACGCAGGAAACGCTCACCCAGGGCGTCCGGCGACTTGCGCGCATAGACCAGCAGGTTGCTGCCGTGTTCATATTGCATTACCAGGTAAACGGTTTCGTTGGCGCGGAAAAAATTGGTGACCCGCACCACATTGGGATGCGACAGCCGGGCAAGCGCGCGTCCTTCCTCGAAAAAACACTTGAGACCATGCTGGAAAAGACGCTGGTGCTCCGGCGGCACCGCTGGCCTGATCTCCCCCGGCGCGCGCAGCGAAAGACTGAACGGCAGGTATTCCTTGATGGCAAACTGCTGGCTGTTCTGGTCGTGCGCGAGATAGACGATGGAAAACCCGCCAACGGAGAGCTTCTGGTCGATCGTATACCTGTCCAGTTGAAATCCGTTCGGAAGCGGGGCATTGCCTTGTTGATCCATTTATGGAGACGGGTATGATCCAATCCTTTCTCATTGTCCTGTCTTGCAAGGCGGCTGTAAAGTTTCCGCCTTGTATTTTCCAAATCCAATCGGCGAAAAATCATGATTCACAGCATGACCGGTTATGCCACCCAGACCCTGGATACCGCGGGTGGACGTCTTTCCCTGGAACTGAAAAGCGTCAACTCCCGTTTTCTCGACATGCATTTTCGTTTCGTCGACGAACTGCGTGGTTTCGAGCAAACAGCGCGGGAAAAAATCGCCGCCCGGGTCCGGCGTGGCAAGGTGGAATGCCGTTTCACCCTGACACCGCAAACCGGGCGCGCCAATCCCGCACTGCAAGCCGAATGGCTTGCCAGCCTGAAATCCCTGGAAACCCAGGTGCGCGAGATCCTGCCCGAAGCGCGACCGCTGCGCGTTGTCGATATTCTGCATTGGCCGGGCGTACTGGGTGAGGCGAATCTGGATGTCGCCGCCCTCGTCCCGGAATTCGCGGCGCTCATGGACGCGGCGCTCGCCGAATTCCTCGCCTGCCGTGCCCGCGAGGGCGAAAAACTCGCCACCGTCATCCTGGAAAGCGTCCGTGTCATGCGTCGCCTGCTGGACGGAATAAAACCGCGCATCCCGGCCGCGCAGGCGGCGCTCGCGGAAAAACTGCGCCAGCGGTTGGGAGATGCCCTGAAATCGACCGACACGCCGGTCGACGAGGACCGTATCCTTCAGGAAGTCACCCTTTTCGCCGCGCGCATTGATGTTGCCGAAGAACTGGCGCGTCTTGCGACGCATCTTGCCGAGGTGGAACGCATCCTCGCGACAGGCGGCCCGGTCGGCAAACGCCTGGACTTCCTGATGCAGGAATTGAACCGTGAAGCCAATACCCTGGCTTCCAAGGCTGCTGTTGCGGAAATCACCAGCACCGCGCTGGAAATGAAACTCCAGATCGAGCAGATGCGGGAACAGGTACAGAATATCGAATAAGGTTCCAGTGCAGTCCGCGCGCCGTCCCGGAACCCCTGCTGGTCCAGTTGCCCGCGCGGGATTTCAGGTCACGCGACAGTGGTTCCGGCGTGGAGCGCAGCAGGAATTTGTCTTCGCCACGGGATTTCGTCAGTTTTCGCCCACCAGCTCCCGATATTCCTTCCGGTCGTTTTCGTATTTGGCGTGAATCCTGTCCAGTTCCTTTTGCTTCACCTTGATTAGTTCGCTTTGATACTTGATTTCCAAATCCTGGTTTTTAATGTTTCCCGCCAATTCGGGGGGAACGAGCGACTCTTTCTTCTCATTCTTTTTGTCCGGGGGAGGAAGTTGCGCCTGCAACGCCTGTAGACGCTGACGTGATTCGGAGAGTTTACGCTCGGCTTCGGCGATATCCTTGCGCAATCCGCCTTCGGCCTGGGTCTGTTGTCGATCGATTTCCTTCAGGCTGCCATAGGTGGACATGATGGCAATCCGGCGGCGGTGCCGTTCTTCCGCCAGTTTCCGTTCCTTTTCCTGCTGGAACTCATTGACGGTAGCCTGTATTTTCTCCGCTTCCGTCTTGGGAGCCGCGACGAAGCGAATGCGAAGACCCGCGCGATTGTAGACCGTATAGGCGCGGCCCACGCATTGGCGCGGCAGGATTTCGCCGCACGCCCGCTGCCCGTTGGCATCCGTGCAGCAGGAAAACTCCCCATACAGGCGCGGTAGCCCCCGCTGCCCCCAGACGTTGGCGCAGGAAAGCGCCAACAAAAGGACATAAGCGAATTTAAGCACAGACACCATATTGACTCCGATAGGTAAGAATGGCCCCTTCATGCGCGGCAAACGCCGGGTGACTCTGGATGAAAAGGAGCAGGTGTTCCAGGCTGGCAATGGCGATGACTGGCAAGCCGTGGCGCTCCTCCACTTCCTGAACGGCGGAAAGCCTTCCCTGACCGCGCTCCATGCGGTCGAGCGCGATGGTGACCCCAACCGGTTCAGCGCCGGACGCGCGAATCAGGGCAACCGATTCCCGTACCGATGTGCCCGCGGAAATCACATCGTCTACGATCAGCACTCGGCCCCTGAGCGGCGCGCCGACCAGCACGCCGCCTTCGCCGTGGTCCTTCGTCTCCTTGCGATTATAGGCGAAGGGCAGGTTGCGTCCTGTCTCCGCCAGGGCGATGGCAGTGCCTGCCACCAGGGGGATACCCTTGTAGGCGGGGCCGAACAGCATGTCGAAGGCCGGGGCACGCAGGGCGATGGCCTGGGCGTAGAAACGGCTCAGTTCCAGAAGCGACGCCCCGTCGTTGAAGAGACCCGCGTTAAAGAAATAGGGAGATTGCCGGCCTGCCTTTGTCGTGAAATCACCAAAACACAGGACCCCGCGCTCCAACGCGAATTCAATGAATGCCTGGCGGAAATCCATCTGTGCTGTTTCCATGTCTTGCAAGACTTGCTGTTTTGTCGCGCCATGTGTGAATGCGCGTTTTCCAGATGGTCCTGGCGGAAAAATCCATGCCTGCCTGAAATGACAGGGCCGTGTTATTTTCGCCTCCTTTGGGCAAACGCACAAGCCAGGATCATCGCATACGCGAATGTCGTAGGCAGGACAAGAAAGTCGTTCGCATTCAATTGGTATGACATGTCGTTGTAAACCGCATGGAAATCAGATTTGCGCTCGATTTTTGCCAGAAAACGGAAATGTCCCAAATATCCCTGATAGACGTGTTTGTCCGGCTGGAAGCTTCCCGCAGCGGCACGATCCGCGCGAGGTGATCGCGCCGTGCGCGGTACTGCGCGGAGCAGAGAGCTCTGGGTGGATGCCGCCGAGTGGGGAGAAGACAACGCGAGGCCTGGCCTGAAAATATCTGGAGCTTGCGCACGGAACGGCACCGCGCGACACGTTTGGCCAGGTATTCCGTTGGACGCGCGCGTGTCCGAAGCGTGTTTCCGGGAGTGGGTCATGGGTCTGGCGGACGTTGTGGAGCGTGGGAGAGCGCCTTTTCTGGATAGGCGCTTCCTTTCGGGCGCACTGGCCGGAACTGTCGGGGATTGACACTCGAACGGAAACGCGAGAGCAAGGGCAAGGTTTCCTG
>JAISME010000172.1 GCA_031276915.1 Zoogloeaceae bacterium | reverse complement strand
AACCGCAAAAGATGACCTTGCTATAATCCGCCAATTTCCGAGGGGAGACAAACCCGGTGCCACTGGGCTTCTACATCATCATGGCCGCGCAATTCTTTTCCGCGCTGGCCGACAACGCGCTCTTGATCGCCGCCATTGCCGTCTTGCAGGACATCGACGCGCCGGCTGCCTACGAACCTCTCCTGAAGACCTTCTTCGCGATCTCCTATGTCGCGCTGGCGGCTTTTGTCGGGGCATTCGCGGATTCCATGCCCAAATGGCGCGTGATGTTCATCAGCAACGCCATCAAGATTCTCGGCTGCTTCATGATGTTCTACGGCGTGCATCCCCTTGTCGCCTATGCCGTCGTGGGCATTGGCGCCGCCACCTATTCGCCCGCCAAATACGGCATCCTGACCGAATACCTGCCGCATCGCCTGCTGGTGGTCGCCAACGGCTGGCTCGAAGGATTGACTGTCGGCGCGGTCATCCTCGGTGTCGTGCTGGGTGGCATGCTGACCACGCAAGGATTCGCCGACGCAGTGCGCGCGCTCGATTTCGCGCTGCTGCGCACACCCAGCGAAGCCGCGATTTTCATGATCGGAATCCTCTACATCGTCGCCGCCATCTTCAACTTCTACGTGCCGGACACCGGCGTCGATCACAAGCCCCTGAAAAAGAACCCGTTCTTTCTCGTCCATGAATTCAACCATTGCCTGGGACTTTTGTGGAAAGACAGGCTCGGGCAGATTTCCCTGGCGGTCACATCCCTTTTCTGGGGCGCGTCCGCAACGCTGCAATTCATCGTGATCCACTGGGCGCAAACGGTGCTGGGTTTCAATCTTGCCAAGGCCACCGAATTGCAGGGCTGGGTTGCCGCCGGCGTGGCCTTCGGCGCGGCCATGGCCGCCCGCTCGATCACGCTCAGGGGATCGGTCCGGGTGATCCCCGTCGGGATTGCCCTGGGCGTCGTCGTCCTCGTCATGAACTTCATTGACCGCGTGTCGCTCGCCATTCCCATGCTGATCCTGATTGGCGGCCTGGGCGGCTTTTTCGTGGTGCCGATGAACGCCCTGCTGCAACACCGGGGACATGTGCTCATGGGCGCGGGGCATTCCATCGCCGTCCAGAACTTCAACGAAAACCTCTCCATCCTCGTCATGACCACGCTTTACTACCTGATGATCGAGGCCAGTCTCTCCATCTACACGATCATCACCATGTTCGGTTTTTTCCTCTCCGTCTGCATGACACTCATCCGCCAGGTGCACCTGGCGAACCAGAGACAATACGACCACGTGGCCCACCTGGACGACACCCGGCATGGGCGCGGGAAATGAAAACGTGGAATCACGGGAGCGGAACGGGCGGAATATTTCCCTTGCCCGTTTCCTGAAACAGTATCCCGTATTGATTAAAGACCGCGCGCCCAGGCGGGACGCAAGGGGGCGGTTTCCGGCGCGGCGCGCGCGGCCCTGAGCTGCGCGAGCAGGGTTTCCTTGTCCCGCGGCAGGTTGCCGCGCAGGACCAGCCAGTTGGAGGCGTGATCGCTCCTGAACACCGTGCGCCTGAGTTCCAGGCGATCGATGAAGCGCTCCATTTCAAGGAGCAGTCCGGAAATGTCGAGCGCCTCCCAATCCGGGAACGCCGCCCGGAAACGCGCTTCCCCCCCGGGAAAACTTACCACCAGTGTCGCCAGGAATTCTGGCTGTGTCGCGTTCGCCAGATCGGCGGAATGGCGGGCGTGGGCCGCGCTGAAAGCAACGCCGCCCAGTCCGTTCAGGATCATCACCGAACGGACGATGCCCGCCGCACCGAGCTTGTCCAGCGCCTCTCGCGTGCTGGCGAAGGTTTCGCCCTTTCCCACGCGCGCCAGCACCGTATCATCCCCGGACTCCGCGCCCACATAGACGAGTTTCAGGCCGGCGTCGGCCAGCTCCCCGAGTTCCGCGACGCTTTTCCTGCGCAGGTTGCGCGGCAGGCAATAGGCCGAAACACGATGCGTCTGGGGCAGATGCGCGCGGATTGCCAGCAACACGTTCAGGAGTCGCCGCGTGGGCAGCACGAGCGCGTCGCCGTCGGCGAGGAAAACGCGCCGCGCCGCGCGTCCGGCGGGATGCGCTCCGACGCGCCGGATGCTCTCCAGTACTTCGGACTCGTCACGCGCGCGGAACTTCTTCCGCGGGTCGGTATACATTTCGCAAAACGCGCAACGGTTCCAGGAACAACCGTCCGTGACCGGCAGGATCAGGGAGCGGGCCTCGCTGGGTGGACGATAGACAGGTTCGATGTAACGGATCGGCATGGGGAGTCAGGCCCGCCGGAAAACCCAGGTGGTTTCCGTGCTGGCCGCCGGCGTGTACGCGTAGCCTTCCGCGTCAAAGTCGCGCAGGGCCTCCGGCTGGTCGACGCGGTGTTCGACAACGTAACGCGCCATGAGGCCGCGGGCACGCTTGGCGTAGAAACTGATGATCTTGTATTTGCCGTTCTTCCAGTCCTCGAATACCGGCTGGATCACGGGGAAATCCAGTTCCGTGGCGCGGACAGCCCTGAAATACTCGCCGGACGCGAGATTGACCAGGCAGGGCGCGCCGGAAGAGGCGGCGACGGCTTCGCGCACGGCGTCCCGCAGCGTGACACCCCACCAGGCATACAGATCCCTGCCCCGGCTGTTGGCGAGTTTCGTGCCCATTTCCAGACGATAGGGCTGGATGAGGTCCAGGGGCCGCAACAGGCCATAGAGTCCGGAAAGGATACCCAGGCGCGTCTGCGCCCAGTCGAGGTCGGCCGCGGCAAGGCCCGGCGCGTCCAGTCCCTCGTAGACATCGCCCGCGAAGGCCAGCACCGCCTGCTTGGCGTTCGCCGGAGTGAAGGGCAGCGACCATTCAGCGTAACGCGCGACATTCAGGGCGGCCAGCGTATCGCTGATTCCCAGAAGCGAGGCGAGTTCGCCGAGGGAAAACGCGCGCAGGCGGTCAACCAGCGCTGCCGCCTCGTCAAGCCAGCGCGGCGCGCTGTAACGCGCCACATGCGGCGGCGTCCTGAAATCCAGGGTCTTGGCCGGGGAAAGGAGCAGGAACATGCGGTGGAAAAACGATCTTCAACGCGGGACACCCGGCACTATACCAATGTTCGTCATTCATCGATAATGCGTCCGATGGAAATACCATTTTCCCCTTTCGTTTCGACGGACGACCCCCTGGCCCTGCTGCAGGGCCTGGTCAATTCCCTGCGTCCCAGGCATCCGGACGATACGGCCTTCGCAACGGAGCGTCTTCGGGCGCTTGCCGCCTGGCTGGAAGCCGATCCTGTCCTGCGCGGCAAGGTGCGCGGCGCCATCGAAACGCTCTTCGCCACCTGCCGGGGCGGTTCGCTCTACCGGAACATGGGCATCCTGCCCAGCACCGGACTATTTTCGGAAACCCGGCGGCGCATCACGCACACATTGCTTCCGGAAATCCGGGAGCCGCGCCGTTTCCTGGGTGACGCCCTGCAGGCGCTTTTCTTCCGCAACACGGATGAAATCTGGGTATGCGGCGTCGAGGATGCGGCCTGGATCGCTTTTCTGGAAGCCCTGCATTGCAGTGAAGGGCGTGATCCAGCCGCCTTGCCGGGCGGTCTCGCCAGTCTCCTGAACAGCCTGTGGCTGCTTTCCTACCGCATGACCGTACTGGGGTTCGACCCGGAGTTGCTGCGCATTGATCCCGGCCTCACCCAGAACGAATCGCCGTTTCTCGCGCAGAACCTGGAAACCCGGGTGTTCATGGAATGCTGCCTCAACCATTGGAACGAACCGGAAGCAGCCGCGGAAGACGAAAAACAGCTACTGGTGCTGTTCGACCAGTGCCGGGAGGCGGTGGAGCGCATCCGCCGCCGCGCCGCCCAGGCGGGAACGAGCCTGCAACTCACCTACAAGCTCCAGTGCCTGGGCGACCACATCCAGCGCGGCGAGCAACTGGCGACGGTGGCCGGCGAACTCCAGCGAGATCGGAGCGGACGCGCAGCCTGGCCCGCCATCGTCGCGCTTTTCAAGACACTGGTGTTCGCTTCCTGCCGCCGCAACGATGTCAAGCTCCTCTGGCGGCAAAACCTGGAACTGACCGCCCGCCGGGTCACGGAATACGCGGGCAAGGCTGGCGAGCACTACATCACCGAGACCCGCGCGGAATATTTCGGCATGGCCCGCGCCGCCATCGGCGCGGGTGGCCTGATCGCCATCATGGCGCTCATCAAGCTGGCGCTGCATCACGCCAATCTCGCGCCCCTGAACGAAATGCTCGCCTATGGCTTCAACTACGGCCTGGGGTTCGTCATCATCTACATCCTGGGATTCACGGTCGCCACCAAGCAGCCCGCCATGACCGCCAACGCCATCGCGGCCTCCATTGGCGAAGCGAAGGGCAAGGTGCGCGAACTGGACAATCTCATCACCCTGATTGCCCGCACCACGCGCAGCCAGCTTGTCGCCATCTCCGGCAATGTGGTGATCGCCATCCCGGTGGCCATTGCCCTGAGCGCCTTCCATTACCTCTTCACCGGCACGCACGCCATCACCCGGGCTGACGCCGACCAGATCATGGCCACACACCATCTCCTGCTGAGCGGCACCCTGTTCTACGCGGGCGTGGCGGGGTTTTGCCTCTTCCTGTCCGGCCTCATCGCGGGGTATTTCGACAACATGGCGACCTACAGCCGCATTCCGCAGCGCATCGAACAGCTTCCCTGGGCGCAGCGCTTTTTCGGCACGGCGCGCCTTGCCCGTTTCGCCGGGTATGTGGAGCGCAACCTGGGCGCGCTGGCTGGTAATTTCCTGTTCGGAATGTCGCTTGCCCTCGCCTGGGGCATCGGCATGTTGTTGGGATTGCCGCTCGATATTCGCCACATCGCCTTTTCTTCCGCCTATCTGGGCTACGCGGTGGCGGCCTGTGATTTCGCGCCGCCGCTCCAGCCTTTTCTCTGGGCTGTCCTGGGCACAATCGGTGTTGGCGTCATGAATCTGGGTGTCAGTTTTTCCCTGGCGCTCGTTGTCGCCCTGCGCGCGCGCAACGTGACATTCTCGCAAGGCAACCAACTGGCGCGCGGCCTGCTTCGCCGTTTCTTCACCCGTCCCGGCGAATTCCTGCTGCCGCCCCGGCGCAAGACGGAACAGGCCGCGGAAACAAGGGAAAACGGAGCGGAACACACGTGACACAAGAGACAACCTTCGACGTGGCCGTGCTGATTGGCCGCTTTCAGCCATTCCACAACGGTCACGCCCCGCTTCTGGCGGCGGCGCTGGCGAGGGCCGGACATGTCTTCGTCGTGCTCGGTTCCGCCTTCCAGGCGCGCAACACCAGGAATCCCTTCACCTGGGAGGAGCGCGCGGCAATGATCGCGGCGACGCTCGACGCCGCCGATGCCGAACGGGTGCGCTTCATCCCCGTGCGCGATCATTACGATGACCGGCGCTGGACGGCAACTGTCGTGGAGCGTGTCTACGCGGAAGCGGCAAAGCTGGCGGACGCGCCCGAAATCGCCTTGGCGGGTTTTCACAAGGACGCCTCCAGCGACTATCTGCGCCAGTTTCCCGACTGGCCGCCGATTCCCCTGGCGCGGCAGGGAGACATCGACGCAACCGCGCTCCGCCAGACGTATTTCGCCGCGGAGCATCCCGGGGACGCGGCGGAACCCTTGCAGCGCCTGGCGCCGCCCGCCGTCATCCGTTTTCTCGCGGACTGGCCGGAACACCTTTTCAGCGCCCTCCGGCTCGATCATCAGGCGATCGAAGCCTATCGGGAAAAATGGGGGAATGGTCCCTTCGTCACCGTGGACGCGGTGGTGACAGCCGCCGCGCACGTATTGCTGATACGCCGGGGCAATCGCCCGGGACAGGGCTTACTGGCCGTGCCCGGCGGCTTTCTCGAAGGCCGGGAACGGGTCATGCGGGGCGCCATCCGCGAACTTAGGGAAGAAACCGGCCTCGCCGTGCCAACACCCGAACTGGAAGCGGCGCTCAACGCCAGCGCCGTTTTCGACCACCCCGACCGCAGCCAGCGCGGACGCATCCTTACCCACGCGCACTGGTTCGACCTGGAATCGGTCACGCCGGAAACCCTGCCCGAAATCCACGGCGCGGATGACGCCGCCGAAGCGCGCTGGCTCCCGATCGACAGTCTCGCCGCGCGCGAAACGGAATTCTTCGAGGACCATTTCCACATTCTCAACCATTTTCTCGATCTGGCCTGAGAAGCTGTTCACTATCATTCAAAACGGTCTGGCCACTGGATTCTGGGCGGGGAAAAAGCACCCCGGGCGATATTGGCAAAGAGGCGTTTGAACAGAACCATCCGGGGCTGTACCTCCTGGAAAGCGGCTGCCAGCGGCGGATGTCGCCGAAGGATTTTCCGATCCTGATCGTGGGTGGATGCGCAAAGCGTAAAGAACACCTCCAGCGCGCGGCAAAAGGGCGACGGCGCGGCGCGCGGGCAAGTCTGGAGCGGATTCGCGGCGTGCGGGTCGATGGCGGCTACGGTGGAACGCCCTTCACTGATGCGGTACAGGAGAAACCGGGGGCAAAGGCGCGGGCGACCAAACACAACGCGTTGCCTGCTTTTGCGGTCATGCCGCAGCGTTATCAGCGAACCATCTTCATCTGCGCCGTCAGTTCGACGACCTGGTCTTCGTCATGCGTTTGCAGATTGTTGTTGAAATCATGACGTTCGTCGCTTGACCACGGCTGTTTGTTCGTGCCGGTGTTGTTGGCGTAGGTGTTTTGCCGGAAGGTGCCGAAGCGGGCGTCTACCACGGTGTCGAAATAGTGGTCAAGGAAGCTGGCGAGGGCAGGGGTGAGGCCGGTGAGGATCATGACGTTGCGCGGGCGTTGTACGTAGCTATTCACCGCCCCGCCCGGTTCGCGCCAGTCCACGGTCTGGAAGCTGACCTTGATTTCGTGCGGCAGGCCGTTGCTGTCGAGGTAGGCGTAGCGATCCTCGCGGCCTTCGGCGCGGCCTTGCGGCAGGCCGACACCCGCTTTCAGCATGGTTTCCCGCAAATCATTGTCGAGTAGTTCGGGTCTGGTCGTGCAATTGCCTTTCACGCAGCCGCTCGGCGCGCCGGCGCTGTCGCCGGGCACGACGCCGGTGACGCTGACGTAGCTGTCGTAGGCGAGCAGCCAGCCCTGGACGAATTCGCTGGCGATGCGCTGGTTGACCGCGTTGCGGTGCACGTCCTTGCCGATGGACACCGCGCCGATAATCAGCCCGACGATGACCAGCACGATGGAAAGCTCGACCAGCGAAAAGCCGCGC
>JAISME010000060.1 GCA_031276915.1 Zoogloeaceae bacterium | reverse complement strand
CCTTGCCTATGACTTGCCTTGACTTGACTTGACTTGACTTGACTTGACTTGACTTGACTTGACTTGACTTGACTTGACTTGACTTGACTTGACTTGACTTGACTTGACTTGACTTGACTTGACTTGACTTGACTTGACTTCTAGTGTGGAGTTGGCATCAGGTGGCATGTCAAGTCTTTTTACATCTTTTACATTTCCGTCTTCATATAACAAAACCACCCCTGCGACAGCAGGCGCAAACTTTTGTGACGGGGCATGAATGACTGAAATGACTGAAGACATCTCGCGGGTACGGCGTAACTTTGTGTGGGGAAACAGACACGGGGCGCGGATGATATTCCTAAGCGAACTCCGAATCAAGAACAAAATCACAAAATCGCGCGCCTCACCATCGGCGAATCCGTGGAATTCGAACCGGTCGATTCCCTCCGCGCCTGCCTGGGCAATTGCCGTTCGCAGGACGCCTCCGGCCCGCTGGTTGTCCATCCATATCTTTATCGGGCGAAACCGCGCGGAAAAGCCGGGATACGGGACAGGAACGGTTTTCCCGGTTCGCAGCCGGCCATTGCCCTTTCCCGCCGGAATTCCCTTCTCATCGCTTTCCGGCTTTCCCGGCTTGTGGCAATGGAAAACGGGAATTACACTTCGCCGTCCCGGACAAGGGCCGAAATCCGGAAATTCCACGCCCTCGCGTTCGTCCCGTTTTCCGATCCCCAAAGAAAGGAAGTCTTCATGCGTAGCGTCCTGCGTTTCTGTTTCTCTTTTTTCCTGCTCCTGGGTCTCGCGGGTCTTGCCCAGGCGGGCCCCGTCATTGCGCACTGGCAGACTCCGGCGGGCACACGGGTGTATTTCGTTCCCTTGCGCGATCTGCCCATCCTCGATGTGCAACTGGATTTCGCCGCGGGAAGCGTGTTCGATCCGGCGGGAAAAGCCGGACTTGCTTTCCTGACGCACGCCCTCCTCGATCTCGGCGCGGAAGATCTCGACGAGACAGCGATCAGCAATCGTCTGGCGGATGTGGGCGCGACCCTGGGGGGCGGACTGGAACGCGACCGCGCCAGCATTCGCCTGCGTACCCTGGCGCAGCCGGAAAAGCGCGCCGAAGCATTCGCCGTGCTGGAAAGAATCCTGCGACAGCCGCATTTCGACGCCGCCATCTTCGCCCGTGAGCGTGACCGCGCCATCGCCGGTCTCAAGGACGCGCTGACCCGTCCCGGTACGCTGGCCAACCGGGCGTTCTGGTCCACGCTCTACCCGGAACATCCCTATGGCCGGCTGACCACGCCGGAGAGCCTTGTCGCCACCCAGGCGGAAGACTTGCGACAATTCTGGCAGGAACACTATGGCGCGACCAATGCCGTGCTGACCATCGTCGGCGACATTTCCCGCGCCGAGGCGGAAAGCCTGGCGGAACGGCTTGCCGCCGCGCTGCCGGCAGGCGGCAAGGTCGTCTTGCCGGAACCGCCGCGACCTGGCGTCGGGAAAACCGTCGCGATTCCGCATCCGGCAAGCCAGGCGCATATCTTCGCGGGAACGCCCGCCATCGCGCGGGGCGACCCCGACTTTTTCCCGCTGCTCGTGGGCAACTACACGCTGGGCGGCGGCGGCTTCGTGTCGCGCCTGATGACGGAGGTCCGGGAAAAACGCGGGTTTGCCTACAGCGTCTACAGCGCCTTTTCGCCGCTGCGGCAGGCAGGCCCTTTCCTGATCGGCCTGCAAACCCGAAAAGAACAGGCGGACGAGGCGCTCGCGGTCACACGCAAGGTAGTGTCGGATTTTCTGGAAAAAGGCCCAACACCGGAAGAACTGAAAACCGCCCAGGATAACCTGGCCGGCAGTTTTCCCCTGCGCCTGGACAGTAACGGCAAGATACTCGACCATGTGGCCACCATCGGTTTCTACGGGTTGCCGCTGGATTACCTGGATACCTATCAGGCGCGCGTCAGGGCGGTGACCGCAGAGGATGTACGCCGGTCATTCGCCCGCCATCTCGATCCACAAGCATTCGTGACCGTGATTGTCGGCCCATGAACGCGCCATGTCCGCTGCGCATTATTGGCGGCGCGTGGCGACGGCGATTGTTGCGCTTTCCCGCGCGCGCCGGCCTGCGCCCCACGCCCGACCGGGTGCGGGAAACCCTGTTCAACTGGCTGGGGCAGGATCTTTCCGGTCGTCTCTGCCTGGATCTGTTCGCGGGCAGCGGCGCGCTGGGGTTCGAGGCCGCCAGTCGCGGCGCGGCGCGGGTGATCATGGTGGAGCGGGACGGCAAGGCGCGCGCCGCGCTGCGGGACAGCATCCGGCAACTCGGCGCCGACGCCACAGTGGAGTTGTCCGGCATGGATGCGGTAGAATTCGCGGCTGCCACCCGTGAGACATTCGATGTCGTGTTCGTCGATCCGCCGTATCGCCAGGGCTGGCTGGAAAGGCTGGAGCCCTGCCTGCCGCGTCTCGTGAAAAAAGATGGCCTGCTGTACCTGGAAGCGGAGCGCCCCGTGACGACATGGGGCGGCCTGACTGCCGTGCGGCATGGGCGGGCCGGGCAGGTTTTTTACCATTTGTTGCTGGAAGCATGAACACAAAAGCGGAATTGATCGCGGTCTATCCGGGAACTTTCGATCCCATCACCCTCGGGCACGAAGACCTGGTGCGCCGGGCGGTGCGTCTTTTCGACCGTGTGGTGGTCGCCGTCGCGGCCAGCCCCGCGAAAGTCCCCTGCTTCACACTGGAAGAACGCGTCGAAATGGCCCGCGAAACACTTTCCGATCTGGAAAACGTCACGGTCTGTGGCTTTTCCAACCTGCTCATGCATTTCGTGCGCGCGCACGGGGCGCGCGTGCTGATCCGCGGTCTGCGCGCCGTGTCGGATTTCGACTACGAATTCCAGCTCGCAGGCATGAACCACCGGCTTTTCCCCGACATCGAAACCGTTTTTTTGACGCCGGGCGAACAATACCTGTTCGTCTCGGCAACCATGGTGCGCGAAGTCGCGCGGCTGGGCGGCGATGTACGGCAATTCGTCCGTCCCGCCGTGGAAAAACGGCTGACGACAAAAAGCGCCCCTTGTAACTGACTTGACCAGGAGAGAACAACCCCATGGCTTTGATGATTACCGATGAATGTATCAATTGCGACGTTTGCGAGCCCGAATGCCCGAATGAGGCGATTTCCCAGGGTGAGGAGGTGTACCAGATCGACCCCGCGAAATGCACCGAATGCGTGGGACATTACGACGAGCCGCAATGCGTTCAGGTCTGTCCGGTCGACTGCATTCCCAAAGATCCCGGTCACGAGGAAAACCAGGAACAGCTCCTGGCAAAATATGAGCAACTGACGGGAAACAGGATTGCCTGAGATGTTCCGTCCAACGGATGGCGATCCGACTTCTCGCCGGGGAAAAGCGATCACCCCTCCGAATGAGGAAATGGACGCGCCGGATACGGATGCGAGATGCAAAGCATAGGAAAACCTCGAGAACCGCCGCCCGCGGGGTCTGATTTCCCTTTTCTTTCCGAACTGGTTGCCTTGCGCCGGGAGATTCACGCGCATCCGGAGCTTGCCTTTCACGAACATCGTACCGCTGGTCTCGTGGCGCGGGAACTGGCCCGCTATGGACTGGTCGTGCACCGCGGGCTGGCAAAGACCGGCGTGGTGGGCCTGCTGAAAGCCGGAACGCGCGATCGCATGATCGGCCTGCGCGCCGACATGGACGCCCTGCCACTCACCGAATGCAACGATTTCGCGCATGCCTCCACGGTGCCGGGGTGCATGCATGCCTGCGGACATGATGGACATACAGCCATGCTGCTGGGCGCGGCGCGCCATCTTGCGGCGCATCCGCGTTTCGACGGGACGGTCGCGTTCATCTTCCAGCCCGCCGAAGAGTCGGAAGGCGGCGCGAAAGTCATGATCGAGGATGGCCTTTTCCGCAAGTTCCCGGTGGAAGCGGTCTATGGCCTGCACAATTGGCCCGGCTTGCCCGCGGGCAAAATGGCGGTGCGCTCCGGGCCGGTCATGGCAAGCACCAACCGCTTCGAAATCGCCGTACACGGACGCGGCGGTCATGCCGCGATGCCACATCTGGCGACGGACGCCATCGTCGCCGGGAGCAGTCTGGTGGGCGCGCTGCAAACCATCGTGGCGCGAACCCTGCACCCGGCGGAGGCGGCCGTGGTGAGCGTCACGCAATTCCATGCCGGCAGCGCCTGGAACATCCTGCCGGAAACGGCACACATCCAGGGTACCATCCGGACCTTCAAACCGGAGGTGCAGGCGGAAATCGAACAGGCCATCCTGCGATTGGCGCGCGGCGTCGCAGCGGCATACGACGCGACAGCCGAAGTCTCGTTCCTGCATTGTTACCCGCCCACCATCAATACGCCCGCGGAAACCGCCGTTTGCCAGGAAGCCGCCCGCGATGTCCTGGGCGCGGAAAACGTCGACGACCAGGCGCTGCCGTCAATGGCCGCCGAGGATTTCGCGTTCATGCTCCGGGAAAAGCCCGGTTGCTATGTCTGGCTGGGCAACGGCTCCAGTGCGGGTGAATGCGCCCTGCACAATCCCCGCTACGATTTCAATGATGACATCCTGCCGGTGGGCATGCGCTACTGGGTCCGGCTGGTCGAACGGCTGCTTGGCTGACCATCCCCGACAAATTGTGTTTTCCCCTTTCCTGTTTTCCCACGCCGAAATCGTACTGGCGGAAGTATGGCGTTTCACGCATTCCGCCGATGGCGTGCTTTCCCGGTATTTCCGCGCGCATCACGCCCTCGGCCATGCCGATCGCGGCGTCATTGCCGAAACCGTGTTCGACACCCTCCGGCATCGCCGCACGCTGGAAGCGCGCTGCCGCGTCAACGCGGGCATGGTCACGCCGCGCCGCCTGCTTCTGGCGGCGCTGGCGCGACGGCAGCGTGGAAAGGCGCGCAATGCGCCGGCGGACACCGACGAACGCGCATGGCTGGCGCGGGCGGAAAACTTCGATGAGACCACGCTCTCCCCGGCGGAACGCCTGGAATTGCCTGACTGGCTGCACGAACGCCTGCATTCCACTCATGGCGAGGAAACACGCGCCCTGGCGGAAGCCTTGAACCGGCCCGCGCCACTCGATTTGCGGGTAAACACAATACGCCAGAGCCGGAAGGCGGTACTCGCGCGCCTGGCGGCGGAGAGGATAGCCGCCACACCAGGACGCTTTTCGCCGTTTGCGATCCGGCTGGAAGGAAAACCGGCGCTCACCCGGCATCCATTGTTCCTTTCCGGAACAATCGAGACGCAGGATGAGGGGAGCCAGTTGCTCGGCCTGCTGCTGAATCCCAAACGCGGCGAAACCGTCGCGGATTTCTGCGCGGGCGCTGGCGGCAAAACCCTGCTTCTGGGCGCCCTGATGCGCGGCAGCGGACAGCTTTACGCCTTCGACGTTTCGGAAAAGCGGCTCGCCGGCCTGAAATCACGCCTGGAACGTTCCGGCCTGTCCAATGTGCATCCACAGTGGCTGGAATCCGAACGCGACGCGAAGGTGAAACGGCTCGCGGGCAAGTTCGACAAGGTGCTGGTCGACGCGCCCTGTTCCGGATTGGGCACCCTGCGCCGCAATCCCGATCTGAAGTGGCGGCAAACGCCGGAAACCATCACGGAATTCGCGCGAAGACAGGCCGCGATCCTTGTCGCTGCCGCGACCCTCGCGCGACCTGGAGGCCGGTTGGTCTATGCCACGTGCAGCCTTTTGCCCGAAGAAAACGACGCCATCGTCGACGCCTTCCTCACCACGCATCCGGCATTTTGCGAACGCTCCGCGGGAGAGGCGCTCCGGCGCTTCGGCTGGACGGAAACGGAAACCCGTCTGCGCCTCTTGCCGCATCGCCATGGCACGGACGGTTTTTTCGCCGCCTTGCTGGAAAGGCAAGGCCCCTGACCGAAAAGAAGAAATCCGTCCCCGCGTCTTGCGCGGACGGTATGATAGGTTCCTTGTGACCAAACGGCGCGGATTTTCATGGATGACGAATTTTTCATGCGGGAAGCCCTGTATCAGGCGGAAGCGGCAGCCTGCCTGGGAGAGGTGCCTGTGGGCGCGGTCGTGGTGCGCGATCGTGAAATCGTGGGGCGGGGCTTCAACGCGCCCATCGGCGAACAGGACCCGACGGCGCACGCCGAAATCACCGCCCTGCGCGACGCGGCGCGCAACCTGGGCAATTACCGACTGCCGGAATGCGCGCTTTTCACCACACTGGAGCCTTGCGCCATGTGCGCCGGAGCCATCTTGCACGCCCGCGTCGCGCGCCTGGTCTATGGCGCACGCGATCCCCGGGGCGGCGCGCACGGCAGCATTGTGAACCTCTTCGCGGAAACGCGCCTCAACCATCACACCGCCGTGACAGGCGGCGTGCTGGCCGACGCCTGTGGAGAACTCCTGCGCAATTTCTTCGCGGCGCGGCGACGGGGCGCCGGAAGCCGGGAACAATGGCCCGGACCGCGGGGCGCGCTGCCGATGCTCACCCTCGTCGGGCGCGGTTACTGCCATTTGTGCGACGACATGGCGAGCGCCCTGCAGCCGTTGCTCGACGAATATGGCGCGGCCCTGGAAATCCTCGATGTGGACGCCGATCCCGCCATGACCGAAAAATACGACGAACTGGTGCCGGTGCTGCTGCTGGGGGGCGTGGAGCTTTGCCGCCATTTTCTGGACGAGGCCAAAGTGCGTGCCGTTTTGTCCGGGATTCGCTAGAATCCGGGGTTTTGAAGGAAACGGCGCGGCACGCGCGGTTTTGTCCTTTTCCCGATGCAACAGATCCGCAATTTTTCCATCATCGCGCATATCGACCACGGCAAATCCACGCTGGCCGACCGCCTGATCCACGCCTGTGGCGGACTTTCCGACCGCGAGATGGAGGCGCAGGTACTCGATTCAATGGACATCGAGCGCGAGCGCGGCATTACCATCAAGGCGCAGACGGCCGCTCTCCGCTACACGGCGCGGGACGGGCGAATCTATTTCCTGAACCTGATCGACACACCGGGACATGTCGATTTTTCCTACGAAGTGTCGCGTTCCCTTTCCGCCTGCGAGGGCGCGTTGCTGGTGGTGGACGCTTCCCAGGGCGTGGAGGCCCAGACGGTAGCCAACTGTTATACGGCCATCGATCTCGGCGTGGAAGTGGTGCCGGTCCTGAACAAGGTCGACCTGCCTTCCGCTGATCCGGAGACCGCCCGCGCCGAGATCGAGGACGTGATCGGCATTGACGCGGCGGATGCCATCCTCGCCTCCGCCAAGACCGGCCTGGGCGTCGATGACATCCTGGAAGCCGTTGTCGCCCGCATTCCGCCGCCGCGGGGCAATGCGACAGCGCCATTGAAGGCACTCATCGTCGACGCCTGGTTCGACAACTACGTCGGCGTGGTCATGCTGGTGCGGGTGGTCGACGGCATCCTGCGACCCGGGGACAGATTCCTTTTCATGTCCAACGCAAAGCAGCATCTGTGCGAACAGGTGGGCGTATTCACGCCGAAATCCGTGCAGCGCGAAGCCCTGCGCGCCGGAGAAGTGGGCTTCGTCATTTCCAATATCAAGGAGCTCGATTCCGCCAAGGTAGGCGACACGGTCACGCTTGCCGGCGCGCCGGCGGCAAGCCCCCTGCCGGGATTCAAGGAAATCAAGCCGCAGGTTTTCGCCGGGCTGTATCCAGTGGAAGCCAACCAGTACGAACAATTGCGCGAAGCGCTGGAAAAACTGAAACTGAATGACGCTTCGCTCCAGTACGAGCCGGAAGTCTCGCAGGCGCTGGGCTTCGGGTTCCGTTGTGGCTTCCTGGGTCTCCTGCACATGGAAATCATACAGGAGCGGCTGGAACGGGAATTCGACCAGAACCTGATTACCACCGCGCCGACCGTGGTCTATGAAGTGCTCCGCTCGGACGGCGCGACGATCCATGTGGAAAATCCCGCGCGCCTGCCGGAAATCCAGAAGATCACGGAGATTCGCGAGCCGGTCATTACCGCAACCATCTTCGTGCCGCAGGACTATCTGGGCGCGGTAATCACGCTGTGCAACCAGAAACGCGGTAGCCAAGTAGACATGCGCTATCATGGACGGCAGGTGCAACTGATCTACGAAATGCCGATGGCCGAGGTCGTCATGGATTTTTTCGACCGGTTGAAATCCGTCTCGCGCGGCTACGCTTCACTCGACTACGAATTCAAGACCTACCGCGCCGCCGATGTGGTCAAGCTCGACATCCTGATCAACGGCGACAGGGTGGACGCCCTGTCGCTCATCGTGCACCGCGCCAACGCGCATTACCGCGGGCGGGAACTGGCGGCCAGGATGCGCGAACTGATCCCGCGCCAGATGTATGAGGTTGCCATCCAGGCGGCCATCGGCTCGCACATCATCGCGCGGGAGAACGTAAAGGCGCTGCGCAAGGATGTGCTCGCCAAATGCTACGGCGGCGACATCACCCGCAAGAAGAAGTTGCTGGAAAAGCAGAAGGCGGGCAAGAAACGCATGAAGCAGGTAGGCAGCGTGGAAATCCCGCAGGAGGCGTTCCTGGCCGTGTTGCGCGTGGATCACTAGAAGCCCGGAGGTCTTGCAGCGGAAAAATCAGGCGTCCTTTCCGGGACGCCGGTATGGCGCCATTGGAAAGGGAGCACCATCCTTCCCAATGGCATAGTCGAAGCCCCGGCTGCGCGAAAGGGGTTCCAGTCTTCACCCCGCCCCGGAGGGCGGGGTTTCAAACCGGAGTTCGTTTTACAATGAAATACTTGGACATGGAATATTTCGTTCCGCTTTTCGTCATTCTGCTCGTCGTCACTGGCGTTGCCTGGATATCCAACACCTTCTGGCTGAAAAAACGCCGCGCGCCGGAAAGCAGGGATCCCTGGTGGGTCGAATACGGCGCGAGCTTCTTTCCCATCCTGCTCCTGATCGCGGTATTGCGCTCTTTCGTCGCGGAGCCGTTTCGCATTCCTTCGGGGTCGATGACGCCCACCCTGCTCACCGGCGATTTCATTCTCGCCAGCAAGTTTTCCTATGGCATCCGCCTGCCACTCCTGCACCGGAAAATCATCGAGACCGGCGCGCCGGAACGTGGGGATGTCGTTGTGTTCCGGCATCCGGACGATCCGAGCCAGAACTACATCAAGCGCGTCATCGGCCTGCCGGGTGATATCGTGGCTTACCAGAACAAGCGCCTGCGCATCAACGACACGACAATTGCCGTCGAGAAGATGGAGGATTACCTCTACAAGGATCGCGCCTACTATACGGAACAGTACCGGGAAAACCTGATGGGAGCGCAGCACCGGATTCTGGTCACTCCAGACGTGCCATCCGAGCCCGATCCCGCCAGCGTCAGCAACTTTCCCGGACGGGAAAATTGCCAGTACAATAGCTCCGGCTTGGTCTGCATCATCCCGGAAGGTCATTACTTCATGATGGGTGATAACCGGGACGACAGTCTGGACAGCCGTTTCTGGGGATTTGTGCCGGATGGAAATATCGTCGGAAAGGCATTTTTTGTCTGGTTCCATTTCGATTGGCCCAATCTACCCGATCTGGGCCGCATCGGTTCTTTTGAATAAAAGGGAGAGTGTCATGCAAAAACGGCAACGGGGCATCACGCTGACCGGAGCGGTCAGCATCGGCTTCATCATCATCCTGCTCGTCATACTGACCGCCAAGGTCGTGCCCCCCGTGACGGAATACCGGCTGGTGCGCAAGGTGATTGGCTCAACCGCGCGCGATGCGAACGCGGAGGGAGTGAACTCGGAAAACGGTGTGCGCGCCATCTTCAGCCGTTACGCGCAGGTCGAGAACATCAACAGTGTCATGCCAAATGACATTACTGTCCGGCGAGGCAACAGTGGCATCATCGTCGCCGTGAAATACGACAGGAAAATCCACCTGTTCTCGAACGCCAGCCTGCTGCTGGAATTCGCTGTCGAATCTTCCGGCAAATAAATGGGATCCGACAACGCGGCGGCGCTCGAAGCCGCCATGGGGTATTGTTTCACGGATCGCGCCTTGCTCCGGATGGCGCTCACGCACCGGAGTTTCGGTGTGCCGCACAACGAGCGGCTGGAATTCCTGGGCGACAGCGTACTGAATTGCGTCATGGCTGCCGCCCTGTTCGCGCGTTTCACCGAACTGCCGGAAGGCGATCTTTCCCGCCTGCGCGCGCATCTTGTAAAACAGGACGCGCTCCACCAGGTCGCGCTGGACCTTCACCTGGGAAACCATCTGCGGTTCGGGGACGGAGAGCGGCAAAGTGGCGGCAAGACGCGCCCCTCCATCCTGGCTGACGCGCTGGAGGCGCTTTTCGGCGCCATCTACCTGGAAGCGGGATTTGAATGTGCGGGCAGGGTCATTCGTCGCCTGTTTGCCACGCAATTCGACGCCCTGGCGCCCGGGCAATCCCTGAAGGATGCCAAGACACGCCTCCAGGAATGGTTGCAAGGCAGGCATTTTCCCCTGCCGTGCTATCAGTTGCTGGAAACGCGCGGCGCGGCGCACAAGCAGGTATTCCATATCGCCTGCCGTCTCGAGAAACCGGATCTGGAGACGGAAGGAGAAGGGAATTCCCGACGGCTCGCCGAACAAGCCGCCGCCACCAGGGCACTGGAAATCCTGGAACACTCCACATGACGGAAGAGGCGGGTTTCCGCGCCGGATACGTCGCGCTCGTCGGTCGTCCGAATGTCGGGAAATCCACGTTGCTCAACCGGCTGGTGGGCGAAAAGATCAGTATCGTCTCCCGCAAGGCGCAGACGACGCGCCATCGTATCCTGGGTGTCCTGACCCGGCCCGACGCCCAGTTTGCCTTCGTCGACACGCCCGGTTTCCAGACCCGTTTCGCCAATGCCCTGAACCGCGCCATGAACCGGAACGTAACGCAGGCGCTCGCGGACGTGGACGCGGTTTTCTTCGTGGTCGAGGCCGGACATTTCGACACCCGGGACGCGGCGGTCCTGCGCCTCATCCCGGCGGCGACGCCCGTCATCCTGACCGTCAACAAGATCGACCGGATCGGGGACAGAAAAACCCTGTTGCCGTTCGTGGCGGAGGTTTCCCAAAAGCGCGATTTTGCCGCCGTCGTGCCAGTAAGCGCCCTGGGCGGCGAACAGACCGAAAGTCTCCTTGGCGCCGCGCGCCACCATCTGCCACACACCGTTCCACTGTTCGCCGGGGATGATCTCACGGACAAAAGCGAGCGCTTTCTGGCGGCGGAATACATCCGCGAAAAGCTCTTCCGGCTCCTGGGCGACGAATTGCCTTACGCCGCGACAGTGGCAATCGAAAGGTTCGAGACAGAAGTCACTGGCCTGCGCCGCATCCACGCCGCCATCGTGGTTGGCAAGACAAGCCACAAGGCGATGGTGATCGGAAAGGGCGGAACCGCCCTGAAGCGCATCGCCAGCGAAGCGCGACAGGATATGGAACGGCTTTTCGGGAACAAGGTATATCTGGAGGTATGGGTCAAGGTCAAATCCGGCTGGGCGGATGACGAACAGTTTCTACGCAGCCTTGGTCACGAAGCCTGACAAAATCCGGCGCGATGATTGACGAATTCCACAAACGCATCCGGAACCCCGCCGCCAGGAACATTCGTATTCGCGGATGTGGCAAGGGGTTCGAGCGCGTGTGCACAGGAGCCCCGGCGCGCCCGCCGCGCATGAAAAATGCCGCGTGGAAGAATCGATAACCAGCCGGCATACGTGCTGCATGCCCGCCCATACCGGGAAACCAGCCTGCTGGCGGAAATCTTCAGTCGGGATTACGGACGGCTGGCCTTGCTCGCGCGCGGCGCGCGGCGTCCGCAATCGCCCCTGCGCGGTCTGCTCATGGGATTCCAGCCACTGGAGCTTTCCTGGGCGGGCAAGGGTGAAGTTCTTACCCTGGTGCGGGCCGAATGGCAGGGCGGACAGACTCCACTCGCCGGGCACCCCCTGTTCTGCGGCTATTATCTGAATGAACTCCTGCTGAAATTGCTGCCGCGCGAGGACGCGCATCCGCGTCTTTTCGGACGTTACGCGGAAATCCTGTTCCGCCTGGGCCATTCCGCAAAGGATTCGATCGCGGAAGCTGATTTGCGCACCTTTGAGCGCGCGCTTCTGGGCGAACTGGGCTACGGCCTGACTCTGGCGCGGGACAGTGGAGGAGACGCGATCCTGCCGGAGGGCCGCTATCGCTATGAAATCGAGCGCGGCCCGGCGCCGGCGGCAGCGGCGGAACCGGGAACCATCGCCGGCCAGACCCTGCTGGACATGGCCGCCGACGATTACCGACGTTCCGCAACCCGCAGTGAAGCCAAGCAGCTCATGCGCCGATTGCTGGCCCATTACCTGGACGGCGCGGAACTGGAATCGAGGAAACTGTTCCAGGGATAACGAATCGATAACCCAGGAGAAAATCGCGTCACCAAATGCAGCGCGGGGTCCCGCGAACAACATTATCCACGGACGGACGACAACATCTCCCTGGCGCCGCGAATCACGAATCACGACATTCACGTATGCGACGGCCCTGATGTCCGACAACAGGACAAACATGCGGACACACATGGGCGGTCCAGGGTGGGATGTGGTTCCTTGTTCTGTGACAATTTTTGTCACTTGATGCGCGCAATTTGTCACTTTGTGGAGGGGGTATGGCTGTGCTATTGGGGAGGGAAATCGCGTAAATGCAAGCGCGCAGGCGGAAATTGGGGGTGCAGGGTTTTGCAGGCACGGAAGTTGCTTGTATCTTTCCGGTTTCTTTTCCTGACAAGTCGGACAAGCGATACATCATGTTCTCCACCCTGCCGTTTTCGGAAGCATCGACTGAAACATCTACTGTGTTGTACGCATGCAATATGTGCGGACGGGATGCCGAAAAAAGTGTAAAAAGACTTGACAAATCGAAATATGCAAACATAATAATTAGCAGGCAGCAGGCAGCAGGCAGCAGGCAGCAGGCAGCAGGCAGCAGGCAGCAGGCAGCAGGCAGCAGGCAGCAGGCAGCAGGCGAATATGAAAATCTTCTCCGTTATCCAAAGATAACGGAGAAGATTTTCATATTCGCCTGCTGCCTGCTGCCACAAGTATCATGTCTGCATATTCCGGCTTGTCAAGTCTTTTTACATTTTTTTCCGCATTCTGTCCGCACACGTCGCATGCGTACAACACAGCGGGTGTCCCGGTCGATGCTTCCGAAAACGGCAGGGTGGAGAACATGATGAATCGCTTGTCCGACTTGTCAGGAAAAGAAACCGGAAAGATACGAGCAACTTCCGTGCCCACCAACCCCCGCACCCCCGATTCCCGCACGCACACACGCATCCACGCCATTTCCCTCCCCGACAACACAACCGCACACCCTCCACAAAGTGACAAATTGCGCACATCAAGTGACAAAAATTGTCACAGAACAAGGAACCAGCTTTCGCCCCCAACCATCCATGCGCTTCCGCGCGCCTTCACTTTGGCGGATTCCTCTGCGATACCCCCAACCACCCACACACGTCCACGCGCTCGTCGATTGCCCGGGAACAACAACAACCATCGCCTGCGGGACTTGCCTTGCAATCGCCTTGTATAATCCTCCGGTTTTGCTGTCTGGCTTCCGTATCCATGTCTTTTCTTGCCACAGCGCTTTCCACCCGGCGCCGCCAGACCGGGCGACCATTCTGGCCAACGCTGGCAAGCCTCTTTCCCTATCTCTGGATCTATCGAGGGCGGGTGCTTGCGGCATTTGCCTGCCTCATCGGCGCAAAAATTGCTGCCGTCATTGTCCCGGTCGTCTTCAAGCACATCATCGACGACCTTGGAACCTCCGACATGGCGCGCATCCTGCCGGTTGCCCTGCTCCTGCTCTACGGTTTCCTGCGCTTCGCCAGTGCCCTCTTTACCGAGTTGCGGGAAATCTGCTTTGCCCGTGTCACCCAGGAAACCATCCGGCAACTGGCGCTGGAAGTGTTTCGCCATCTGCACGCCCTGTCGCTGCGTTTCCACCTGGAACGCCAGACAGGCGGCATTTCCCGCGACATCGAGCGCGGCACGCATTCCATCGCCAACCTCATCAACTACACCCTTTACTCCATTTTCCCGATCCTGATCGAAATCGCGCTGGTGCTCGGCATCCTGCTCGCGCGCTATGAACCCGCGTTCGCCCTGATTACCCTTGCCTCGCTTGTGTCCTACATCGCCTTCACCGTTACGGTGAGCAACTGGCGCATCCAGATTCGCCGCCAGGTCAACGAGGCGGATTCCCATGCCAATACGCATGCCGTCGACAGTCTGATGAACTATGAAACCGTCAAATACTTCGGCAACGAGACGTTCGAGGCAAAACGCTACGACAGCCATCTGCGGGAATGGGCGGAAGCGGCGACACGCAGCCAGGTAAGCCTTTCCTTCCTCAATCTGGGACAGCAGGCCATCGTCGTCGCGGGTGTCACGCTCATCATGTGGAGGGCGGCGGCGGGCGTCGCCGCGGGCAGCATGAGTGTGGGCGACCTGGTCCTGGTCAATGCCTTCATGATGCAGCTCTACCTGCCGCTCAATTATCTGGGCGTGGTCTATCGGGAAATCCGGCAGGCCCTGATCGACATCGAGCGCATGTTCGCGCTGCTTGGCGAAGCGCGGGAAGTCGCCGACAGTCCGGATGCCGCCGATCTTCCGCGTGACATCCCGCTCGACATCCGCTTCCAGGATGTGCGCTTCGCCTATGACGCCAAGCGGCCCGTCCTGCAAGGCGTGGATTTTCGCGTGCCCGCCGGACATACGGTCGCCGTGGTCGGGCCGTCCGGCGCGGGCAAATCCACGCTGGCGCGCCTCCTGTTCCGGTTCTACGATGTCACCGGTGGCGAAATCCGTATCGGCAGCCGGGACATCCGGAGCCTGACGCAATCCAGCCTGCGCGCCGCCATCGGCACCGTGCCGCAGGATACCGTGCTCTTCAACGACACACTTTTCTACAACATCCGGTATGGGCGTCCCGACGCCAGTCGCGCCGAGGTGGAAGCCGCCGCCCGGGCCGCGCAACTGGACGGCCTCATCGCCTGCCTGCCGGACGGATTCGACACGCGCGTCGGGGAACGCGGCCTCAAACTTTCCGGCGGCGAAAAACAGCGGGTCGCCATCGCCCGCGCGCTCCTCAAGAATCCCCCGATTCTGCTTTTCGACGAAGCCACCTCGGCGCTGGATTCCCGCACCGAACAGGGCATCCAGGCCCAGCTCGACGCCGCCGCCCGCGGTCGCACAACGCTCGTCATCGCGCACAGGCTTTCTACTGTCATGAACGCCGATCATATCCTGGTCATGGAGGAAGGCCGCATCGTCGAACAGGGCAGGCACCCCGAACTCCTGGGGAAAAATGGCGTTTACGCCCAGATGTGGGCCATCCAGCAACAGGAGACGCGAGAATCCGGGCATGAAACGTGAATCTGCCAAACCGTGCGATGCGTCCCGCGCGGGACGGTCGCCTCCGGTCGAAGACACATGCGCCGACCACCAGCGCATGCCGGTCGATCATTACGAAAACTTTCCCGTCGCCTCGTTGTTGCTGCCCAGGAAACTGCGCGCGCCCATTGCGGCCATCTATCATTTTGCCCGCACCGCGGACGACATCGCCGACGAAGGGGACGCCACGCCGGAAACCCGGCTTGCCAGACTCGCGGATTTCCGAACGCATCTGGACGCCATTGCCGCGGGAGAAACACCCGCGCATCCCGTTTTTCGTCAACTGGCCCCATGCGTACGCCGGCACAATCTGCCGCTTGCCTGTTTCCATGACTTGCTGGAAGCCTTCTCCCAGGATGTGACGCAAACCCGCCATGCCAACTATGCGGCGCTGCTGGAGTACAGTCGCCGTTCCGCCAATCCGGTCGGACGCCTGATTCTCCACCTTGCCGGACAGGCGACGCCAAACGCCCTGCGCCAATCGGACGCGATCTGTTCCGCCCTGCAACTCATCAACTTCTGGCAGGATGTCGCCCTCGACTGGCGGAAAGGCCGTATCTACTTGCCGCTGGAAGACCTGCTGCGCTTTGGCGTCCGCGAAACGGACATTGCCGCGTTCCAGTCAGGCGCGCTTTCCCCTTCCCCCGCATGGAAAAACCTGATGACTTTCCAGTGTGAACGCACCCGCGCCCTGATGTTGCAAGGCGCGCCGCTCGCCCGCGCGCTGCCCGGTCGCCTTGGCTGGGAAATCCGCCTGACCGTCCAGGGCGGCTTGCGCATCCTGGAAAAGATCGCGGCAACCGGCTACGACGTTTTCAACCATCGTCCCGTGCTCGTGCCGCGAGATTGGCTCCGCATGCTCACGCGTTCGCTTATACAATACCCCCCTTCGATGCCCCCTCCCCTTTCCCGATGACTCCCGACGTCTACTGTCAACAAAAAGCCATCGCCAGCGGTTCCAGTTTCTATTGCAGCTTCCTGTTCCTGCCGCGTGAACAGCGCGCGGCCATCATGGCGCTGTACGCTTTTTGCCGCGAAGTGGACGATGTCGTCGACGAATGCGGGGATGCCCATCTCGCGGCGATCAAGCTGGCATGGTGGCGGCAAGAGGTCGAGCGCGTCGCCGAAGGATCGCCGCAACATCCGGTTGGACAAGCCCTGCAAGCCGCCAGCACGCGTTTTCGCCTGCCTGCCGCGCACCTGCACGAAATCATCGACGGCATGGAAATGGATCTCACCCAGACGCGCTATCCGGATTTCGCGCAACTTTCCCGCTATTGTTACCGGGTGGCTGGCGTCGTTGGCCTGCTGGCGGCGGAAATCTTCGGCATCGGGAATGCCGGAACCCTGGAATACGCGCGCGATCTGGGCATGGCTTTCCAGTTGACCAACATCATCCGGGATGTCGGCGAGGATGCCCGCCGGGGGCGCATCTACATTCCGATGGACGAACTGGAGCGCTTCCAGGTTCCCGCCGCCGACATTCTGAACGGGCGCTACTCGGAAAACTTCACGGGCCTGATGCGCCATCAAGGCACGCGCGCCCGGCAATACTACGACTCGGCGCTTCGGAAGTTGCCGGCAACCGACCGCAAGGCGCAACGTCCCGGCCTCATCATGGCGGCGATCTACCGCGCACTGCTGGAAGAAATCGAGGCGGAAGCGTTCCAGGTCCTGCACCAGCGCATCGCGCTCACGCCGCCGAGAAAACTCTGGCTGGCCTGGAAAACATGGTTTTTCCCACCCCGGGGATACGCCGCCACCGCGGGACAGGATGAAGTATCGGGAACATGAAGCCGGACAGGCGCGCTGCCCGCCACGGATAAAACCTTCCTATTCGACGTGGTAGTTCGGCGCTTCCTTGGTGATTTGCACGTCATGCACGTGCGATTCGCGCACCCCCGCGGCGGTGATTTCCACGAAGGCGGCGCGCTCGTGCATCTCCGCGATGGAAGCACAGCCCAGATAACCCATCGAGGAACGCAGGCCGCCAATCAACTGGTGGACGACCGCCAGCACGGAACCCTTGTACGGTACCCGGCCTTCGATGCCTTCGGGGACGAATTTATCCACGTTGGCGGCGTCATCCTGAAAATAGCGGTCGGCGGAACCGGACTGCATCGCGCCCAGCGACCCCATGCCGCGATAGGATTTGTAGGAACGGCCCTGGTAGAGCTCCACTTCCCCGGGAGCTTCCTCGGTGCCCGCGAAGAGACCGCCCAGCATGACGGTGTCCGCGCCTGCGGCAATTGCCTTGGCGATGTCGCCGGAATAGCGAATGCCGCCATCGGCGATCATGGGCACACCGCTTTCCTTCAGGGCCTCGGCAACGTTCCGGATGGCGGTGATCTGGGGTACGCCCACGCCGGCCACGATGCGGGTGGTGCAGATGGAACCAGGGCCGATGCCGACCTTCACCGCGTCCGCTCCGGCGTCCCTGAGCGCGCGGGCGGCGTCCGCCGTGGCGATGTTGCCGCCAACCACCTCAAGGCCGGGAAAATTGCGCTTCACCCACCGAACCCGGTCCAGAACCCCTTGCGAATGTCCGTGCGCGGTATCCACCACGATCACGTCGACCCCGGCTTCCACGAGCTTTTCCGCCCGTTCTTCCGTGCCCGCGCCCACGCCGACCGCGGCGCCCGCGCGCAGACGCCCGGCTTCGTCCTTGTTGGCGCCCGGATGTTTCGTCGCCTTGGTGATGTCCTTCACCGTGATGAGGCCGCACAGGCGAAACCCGTCATCCACCACCACAACCCGTTCCAGGCGATGCGCGCGCAGGAGCGCCTTGGCATCCTCGACGCTTGCGCCTTCCCTGACCGTAATGAGCCGCTCGCGCGGCGTCATGATCGCCTTGACCGGCTGATCGAGATTGGTTTCAAAACGCAGGTCACGGTTGGTGACGATGCCCGCGACCTGGCCAGACGCATTGATTACGGGGAAACCGGAAATGTGGTGCCTGCGCGACAATTCCAGCACTTCGCCGACGCGCATCTCCGGCGGCACGGTAATCGGGTCCTTCAGGATGCCGGACTCATGGCGTTTCACCTTGGCGACTTCGGCGGCCTGGGCGTCAACCGACATGTTCTTGTGGAGGATGCCGATCCCGCCTTCCTGTGCCAGCGCAATCGCCAGGCGACTTTCCGTCACGGTATCCATGGCGGCGGAAACGAGTGGCAGGTTGAGCTGGATGTTGCGCGTCAACCGGGTCTTGAGCGAAGCGTCACGCGGCAGAATGACGGAATGCGCGGGGACGAGGAGAACATCGTCGAACGTCAGTGCTTTTTCAAGAAGTCGCATGGCCTCTGAACCCAAGGTCACAAAGAACCATTATACAGCGGAGGACGGCTTTCTTTCGCCCTGTGCTCTGGGCTATACTGAATGAATTCCTTTCAGAATGAGACGAGGTTGACACATCATGAAAACACGCTGGATTCTTCCCGTCCTGGCCGCGTTTACCGTGGTCCTGTCCGTCCAGGCGCAAGTCTACAAATGGAAGGACGCCCAGGGAAACACCATCATTTCGGACACGCCGCAGCCCGGCTCCGGCAAGATGTTCGCCAAGCCGTCCGCCAATGCCCAAAATGCTCCGGACGCGGCGAAGGAAGCGCCGAAAAGCCTGGCCGACCAGGACATGGAATTCAAACAGCGCCAGCAGGCGCAGCAGAAGGCGGAGGAAGAGGCGGAACAGGCGAAGGCGGAAGCCGACCGCAAGGCGGAAAACTGTCAGCGGGCGCGGCGCGGCCTGGCCGCGCTGGAGTCCGGCCAGCGCATCCGGCAACCCCAGGATGACGGAAGCAGTGCCTACATGGACGACCAACAACGCCAGCGGGAAACAGAGCGGATGCGTGAGGAAGTCAACAGATCCTGCCAATAGAACACATCCTGCACATTTTTCTTCCGTCCTGGCCAGAGCCTTCGCTGCCGCGAACGCTCTGGCCTTTCCCATGATGAAGCGCCAGGAAATGACAATGACCGCATCCCCGATTCGCATCTATGGCATCAAAAACTGCGACACCATGAAAAAAGCCTGCGCCTGGTTGACAGCGCACGGCATTTCCCACGCGTTCATCGACTACAGGAAGGCGGACATCGCCGCCGCGCATCTGCCGGACTGGATCGCCCGCAGCAACTGGCGGACACTCCTCAATACCCGTGGCCTCATGTGGAAAAAACTGGAGGTGGACGAACGCGCCAATGTGGACGCGGACAGGGCGCGGGAACTGATGATCCGGTATCCTGTGCTCATCAAGCGTCCCGTCCTGGACACGGGCGAAGACCTGCTGATCGGGTTCGATCCGGAACGCTACGCCCAGGTTTTCCTGTGAGTGGTGTTCCCCCGCTTTCCCTCTGGATTCAAGGATATGCCCTGGCGCATGTCCGCCGCGCAAACCTCCGCCGCAGAAGCCCCACCGCCCGATGACGCCACCGCGCGGCAATGGCCCGCCCTGCTGCAACGCGTGCTGCCCCGTCGCCTGTGGCCCGCCCTGCACTCCGGCCTGAGCCACTTCCTGCTGCTCATGTTGCTGCTCGCGCCCCTGCTGGCGGCGGTGCTGGCGCTGATGCTACCGGCAAGAACGCGCGGCCCCGGGCACAACCGCGCGCTGAAATCGCCGCATGGCGCAGTGCGGGGCGGTGGTGGTGTGGCGTTTATGGCTGCTTGTGGGCGGCCACCCTATTTGCCGCCGTGCTGCCGCCTGATTCGCATCACCCGCTCCCGGGTGTCGGGGTGGGAGTCGAGCCAGCCGGTGTATTTTCCAGGCTCTTCTTCTTTCGCGGATTTTTCCTTGCCAGCGTAAAACGCCTCCAGCTTTTCCAGCGCGCTGGCCAAGTCCTCGGGATTGGCGTTCAGGCGCAGGAGAGTAGCGGCAGCGTAGGCGTCGGCTTCGCGCTCCATGTCGCGGGAATAAGCGGATTCCAGCGCCAGAGCAGCAAGACCGCTGACGGCAATCGACACGTCGCCCAGGTAGGCCGCCGTCACCGCCGCCGCCACCGAGGACTGGATCAGCTGCTGCATTCCGTGCCGCTGGCGCACATGTCCGAGTTCATGCGCCAGCACGGCAAGGATTTCGTCATCGCTGATGTCTTTCAGCGCAACCAGTTCATCCAGCAGCACGACCTGTCCGCCGGGCAGGGCGAAGGCGTTGGGGCCAATGCCCGAAGCGCCCCTGACGCGTTTGGCGCGCCGGAAAAGCAGTTGGAGACGCGCGCCGTATGCCGCCAGTTCCGGGTCGCTTTCCGCCAGCCGCTGAAAGCCACGTTGCAGATCCTGTTGTCGCCCTGGCGACAGACTGCTGGGCGAAAGCATGTGTTTATCCAGTGTTTCCAGCACACCATCCGATAGTTGCGCCATTGTGGAAACGGGAATCCGGGGCGCAATCTGTTTCGCGCCCCAGGGCAGGCCCCATTGGTAGCCCGCCGCCAGCAGCATGACCACCATCGCCAGCGCCATGACGCTCCAGCGCCAGCGGCCTTGCAGACGCACCACGCCGCTTTCCCGGTAGCCCAGCGCGTCGAGCAGATCGAGCAGCGCCTCGCCTTGTTCGACCTCGCAATACGCGCCATCGCCAAAACGCAGGGTGCGCGGGGCGCGGCCTTGCGGCTCGGAAACCCGGATCGCCGCCAGGGGAACCCTGCGTATTTCCGCCAGCCCCGCCACCTGCAACACGCCCGCCTCCGCCGCCAATTCCACCGGATGGCGGCGCGAGCTTTGCCCGTCAAAGTAAACGGCGACACACGGACTGCTGCTGCTCATAGCGCGATGTCGAAGTCAAAGGCGTCGGCAATTTCCTCGCCAATGGCGCGATCATCTGTGGAGTTTTGCCCGGCAAACTCATCCAGCGCGCCCGATGGCGCCAGCAGCGCCAGGTGATCGGCGCGATAGCGCGCCAGCCGCACCTTGGCCCAGGGCCAGTAAAGGCCGAGAGTCAGCAGCGTCAAGAGAAAATTGCCGGCGAGAATGAGCAGCAGGTCCTGGAAGGACTGGTCGCTGGAAAAATGGTATTTCTCCAGTTCTGTTTCGTTCCAGATTTCGTTGTTGAGCTGCGATTGAGTGTAGGCTTGGCCGGAAAAAATTCCCAGATAGAGCAGCGCGCCGGAAAGAAGGAAGATCGAGATGAAAACAGCGGAGAATCTCCCGGCGCCAATGGCCGCGGCGCTGACCGAAAACAGGATTGCGACCAGGGTCATGGACAACGTGGGCATCAAGCCGGCTATGATGGCAATCCGGTAGAACGCGCCCACCCTGATATGACTGCGGAAGCGCGCATGGGCAAAAGCCAGGTGGTTCAACCGGAAGCGGTTGATGCTGTACAGGAACCAGGGCGTGCAAAGAGACAGCAGGAGAATACTCAACAACATCATGATGGCATACTTGGGATCGGGCGAGGGGAGTTTTTTCCGGGCACTTTCCTTCGCCCCTTCTTCCTGCCTGGCTTTTGCCAATATTCCCGCCAGCTCGTCGACGGATTTCCGCGCTCCGTCGTCCGCGCCGGTTTCCCATGGTTCCTGCTGCGCGAGAAGAATGGGGGGCGTCGTCTCCTGATGGTTCGTTTGCGTCATGTCTTCCGCAATCTGGAAACGCAGGGATTGTGGTGTGTATTCCGGCTCGACTTCCGTTTCGGCGACCATGTGCGCGCTCCAGAGCATGAAAATGGTGCACAAGGCATAGGGCAGCAAGGTGGCGCAAGCCGTCCGGTAACTGCCATGAAAATCAAAACGCAGGCCGCGATAGGAACTGTTACGGGCGCGGAAAACCAGCGACCGCTGCACCAGCCAGGGCAGCAGGGGCAGTGCCAGCAGCAAGACACCCGTATAAACAGGCCAAGGGAAAAATCTTTGGGAACTCGAGTAAATGACCAGCAGCAACCCTGCCAGCATGCGGCCTTTCAGGATGGCCACGGGATTGCCATGGTAATCAAACCCGCTGCCGTCCAGCAAGGTGTTGCGGTGGAAATACTGCTCACGCCGCACCTTGGCCCAGGCCGAATACATGCCCAGCGTCAGCAAGGTGTACAACAGGTTGGTGATCCAAATGCGGAAATACTCGCCGCCCGAGCCGGTGAATTGAAAGCGATGTTCGCTCACCTCGTCCGCGTTTTGCGACGGCGCGGGTTTTGCGGCAGGGGCGATGGTGGTGGCCCCGGAAAACAAGGCGGGCGTGGTCCTGTTGCCGTCGCCACTGGCGCGGCGCGCGGCAAGTTCCTGGTCGTAGCGCGCCTTGCGCCGCGGATCGCCGATCTCGGCGCGGGCGGCCTGCAATGCTTCGAAGTCTTCCATCGGCAAGGGAGCGCCTGTGCGCTGTTGCTGGATGAAGTGTTGCAGCGCCTTGTTGCAGGCCGCGCGCACCTCGTCGATTCCCGCACCTTCCGGCAGTCCCAGTGTTTGGTAATGTGTTGGCATGGACATGGCTCTTTCCCTGATTTTGATCCGGCGTGAAAAATATGTTGATTCTACTGGTTTTCGCCATGCGAGTTGCGGCAAAAACATGGCTTTGCCGTCCCGGGAAAATCCGCCGCGTCCGCAGAACCGCCGTCTGCGGGACAAAGGATGCGCAAATCGTTCAATTGCCCTGCCAGGACGGGAACGATGGACTATTCATGACGATTTTCCTGCCCAAGCGGAATTGCGGCTTGCGGGCTGGCTGGAGAAACGGGACACAGGCTGGCGGGGCGCCGTCCAATCCGGCATGGAATCCGAAACAGGAACCGTAACGCGGGCGCTGGTTTTCTACCCGTTTCGGACTCAACTTCCCAACAAGATCAGATTGTCCCGATGGATCATTTCCGGCTCGGCCACGTAGCCCAGAATGCTTTCGATTTCCCTTGAGGCGTGGCGGGCGATACGGCGGGCTTCGGAACTGCCGTAGTTGGCGAGGCCACGCGCAATCTCCCGTCCGTCGGGAGCAATGCAGCCAACGGCAGCACCACGTTCGAAGTCGCCAATCACGGAACACACGCCGACAGGGAGAAGGCTTTTCCCCATCCCGAGCGCCTCGCAGGCTCCCGCGTCGAGAGAGAGCTGTCCGGCGGTTTGCAGGTGATCGGCCAGCCATTGCTTCTTGGCGGCCAGCGGTTCCATCCGAGAAACCAGCAAGGTGCCGATGGCTTCGCCCGCCAGGAGACGCGACAGCACATCCGGTTCACGACCGCTGGCGATCACCGTCACCGCGCCGCTGCGCGCCGCCCGCTTGGCTGCCAGCACCTTGGTGAGCATGCCGCCGGTACCGACCATGCTGCCTGCGCCGCCTGCCATCGTCTCCAGTTGTGGATCCCCCGCCCTCGCTTCCCGGACCAGGGTTGCCCCGGGATATTTGCGCGGATCGGCGGTATACAGGCCAGGCTGGTCAGTGAGAATGACAAGCGCGTCAGCCTCGATAGCGTTGGCGACGAGCGCCCCCAGGGTGTCGTTGTCACCAAAGCGGATTTCGTCGGTAACGACAGTATCGTTTTCGTTGATGACGGGAAGCACACCCAGCCGCAGCAGGGTTTTCAGCGTGGAGCGGGCATTCAGGTAGCGTTTGCGGTCGGCGAGATCATCATGCGTGAGCAGGATTTGCGCCGTGCGCATGCCATGGCGCTCGAACGCCACTTGATAAATCCGCGCCAGCACGACCTGTCCCACGGCGGCGCAGGCCTGCAGCTCGTGCACTTCCCGCGGGCGTTTCACGCGTCCCAGCCGCTGCATGCCACACGCGATCGCACCGGACGAAACGAGAAGCGTCTGCCGCCCGTCTCGCTGGATTTCCGCGATTTGCCGCGCCCAGTCATCGATGGCTTCCTCGGCTACGCCGACGCCGTTCCCGGCAATCAGGGCAGAACCGATCTTGACAACGACGCGGCGGGATTTGGCGAGCATGGACATCTCCGGAAGTGGCTCCAGTTTGCGCCAGGGGTCAGGAACCGGGAAGCGTTCTTTCGCCCGTTTTTTCGTTCCTGTCGCCAGACAGGCTTTCCAGCAACGCCATCACCCTGAACGTTACTTCCCGGCAACCCTCGCCGGAAAGGGCGGAAACCGCGAAATGCGGCCCGTCAAAACCGGAAGCCGCGCGGTAGGCAGAGAGGAAGGCTTCAACGCGTCCAGTCCGCTCGTCTTCCGGAATCAGGTCAAGCTTGTTGAGGAGCAGCCAGCGCGGCTTCGACGCCAGCGCCGGATCGTACCGCGCGAGTTCCCGCGCAATGGAAAGCGCATCCGCGACTGGATCGGAAGCTGGATCAAGGGAGGCGAGATCGACAAGATGCAGGAGAACGCGCGTGCGTTCCAAATGCTTCAGGAACCGGATACCCAAGCCCGCGCCCTCGGCGGCGCCCGCGATCAGCCCCGGTACATCGGCGACCATGAAGGCGCGGTTTTCGTCCACCCGCACGACGCCAAGATTTGGATAAAGCGTCGTGAAAGGATAATCGGCCACCTTGGGACGCGCGGCGGAGACAGCGCGGATAAAGGTGCTTTTCCCCGCGTTGGGCAGGCCCAGGAGTCCCACATCGGCCAGCACTTTCAGTTCCAGCCGCAACTCGAATTCCTCGCCCGGTTCCCCCTGCGTATGCTGGCGTGGCGCGCGGTTCGTGCTGGACTTGAAATGCAGGTTGCCCAGGCCGCCCTTCCCACCCCTGGCGAGCAGCGTCTTCATGCCGTCTTCGGGAAGATCAGCCAGTTGCGCACCACTATTGGCGTCGTAGACCACCGTGCCGACCGGCACGCGCAAGGCAATGTCTGCGCCCGCCGCGCCATAGCAATCCGAGCCGCGTCCGTTCTCGCCACGCGGCGCAAGGAACCTGCGCGTGTAGCGGTAGTCGATGAGGGTATTCAGGTTGCGGTCGGCTACCATATAGATGCTGCCGCCACGCCCGCCGTCACCGCCGCTCGGCCCGCCCATGGGAATGTATTTTTCACGGCGAAACGAAGCGACGCCATTGCCGCCGTCACCGGCCTTGATGTAGATCTTCGCCTCGTCAATGAATTTCATCGAAAACAAACTCCGGTGGGAAACCTTCCCCTTCAGGGGGATCATCTGGCCCGGGAGGGGCGCAACCCCTTCCATGCTGTTTCGCCCGGTCACGGGCGTGGATTGAAACATGGGAGTCAATGGTCAGATTCATGCGCGGATACGTCGGGGCATCCGGATTTTCCCGGGAGGAAACAAACAGGATACAAGGGAGCACTCCCGAATGAAAAAGCCCTATCCGCCGGATAGGGCTTTTTGCCGTCCGTTGCAAAAGGCGACCGTTTATTGTGCGGTGGTCACGACGCTCACCGTGCGCCGGCTCTTCACACCCTTGACGGCAAATCGCACAGTGCCATCGACCAGGGCGAAAAGCGTGTGATCCCGGCCGATGCCGACACCCTCGCCGGCATGAAACGCTGTGCCGCGCTGACGCACGAGGATGTTACCGGCCCGGACGGCCTCGCCGCCATAGCGCTTGACGCCCAGGCGCTTGGATTCGGAATCGCGACCGTTACGGGAACTGCCGCCTGCCTTTTTGTGTGCCATGTGTGCTTACTGAACGCCTCCCGTTCGCACAGGGTTTCGCGTGTTTTGACCGACAGGATGAATCTGAACCACGGACTTCTTCCAGCCTTGCCACAGCCAGCCTCGCCGCTGTGGGTTCCGATGAAATCCGCTGATTCGCGCCTCATTTCCCTGGCGGGCCTGAAGCCCTTCGGGATCGGCGAATCCCGGTTCGCCCTGTCCTTGCCATCACAGGCATTGCCTGTACAACCTTTCAGCGATCCTCCTTCTGGTTGAACATTCATCAACAACGCGCTTGCCGACCCTTCCGACCGGCCCCGCACGCACTCCTTCCGGCAGACCCGATCATGCGCCAATGCGGCACAGATCACGCACCTAATTCCGCCGTATCAAACGGAAATCACGTCGATACGCAATTCGGTATAGTTCTGGCGGTGCCCCTGGTGCTTCTGGTAATGCTTCCTGCGGCGCATCTTGAAAATCCTGATCTTGTCATGCCGCCCGTGGGATACCACGGTGCATCTGACAACCGCCCCGCCCACGAGGGGGGTGCCGATCTTCACGTCCTCGCCTTCACCCGCCATGAGCACCTGGTCGAGCGTGATCTCCGCGCCAACTTCTGCCGGTATCTGTTCTACTTTCAGTTTTTGGCCGGTGGAAACCCGATACTGCTTCCCGCCGGTTTTTACGACCGCGTACATGTTGACTCCAAAAGAACCGCAAAAAAGGGGGGCGATTATACCGGAATTCACAGGCACGTCAAACATTCGAAAGGAATCATGTTCAAGCAGCCGCTTTGTATTCCTTTTTCCTTCATTGGTTTGCCCGATTGAAGACGAGGGTTCCACGCGGGAATGGGGGCTCGCCAAGCCGCGTCACAGGAAGGGCGGAAGCGCCGCTTTCGCTCGACGCCGCGCACAGCGTGTGGCGCAAATGGATTGGCATTGCCGGATTCCTTGCTAGAATCACGGTCTCTTTCCTGGCTTTTGTTTTATGAACCTGGTCGCCCGCGTCAACCAGCATTTCTGCGAGAGTATTGCGACCAAGCAATCCGCGCTGGCGACACTGGTCGCGCCCATTGCCGCTGCCATTGAAACGCTGACCCGTGTCCTGATTCATGAGGGCAAGATCCTCGCCTGCGGCAATGGTGGTTCTGCCGCCGATGCGCAGCATTTCGCCGCCGAACTGGTTGGCCGTTTCGAGCGAGAGCGCCAGGAACTCGCGGCCATCGCGCTGACGACCGACACATCCATTCTCACGGCGATCAGCAACGATTACGCTTTCGACCAGGTTTTCGCCCGCCAGGTGCGGGCGCTGGGACGCGCGGGTGACGCGCTGTTGGCGATTTCCACTTCCGGAAATTCCACCAATGTCATTGAGGCAATCCGGGCCGCGCACGAGAATGACATGGCGGTGATCGCGCTTACCGGACGCGATGGCGGAGCCATTGGCGCACTCCTGAAAGAGAATGACCTGCATCTCAACGTGCCCGTCGACCGCACGGCGCGCGTCCAGGAAGTCCACCTTTTGGCGATTCACTGTCTTTGCGACGGCATCGACAGTCTCTTGATGGGAGACGAAGCATGAAGAAAATCCATTCCCAAGGCCGTCGCGCCGCGCTCGGCCTCGTCGTGGCGGGTTTGGCGTTGCCTGCCCTGCAAGGCTGTTTTGGCCTTTTCCTGGGCGGCGCGACGGTCGGCGTGCTGGCGATTGCCGACCGCCGCTCCATCGGGGTCCAGACCGACGACGAAACCATCGAACTCAAGGCTGTCGCCCGCTTGAGCAAGGACATCAAGGACAAAAGCCACATCAATTTCACAAGCTACAACCGTCGCATACTGCTGACTGGCGAAGTGCCGGACGCCGCCACCAAGGCTCGTGTAACCGAGGAAATCAAGCGCATCGAAAATGTGGAAACCGTCTGGAACGAACTGGTGATGGCCGGTAACAGCAGCATCACATCCCGCACCAATGACAGCTACCTGACTTCCAAGGTCAAGGCGCGTTTCGTTGACGCCGACCAATTCTCCGCCAACCATGTCAAGGTCGTGACGGAAGCCGGAACCGTGTTTTTGCTCGGTATTGTCAACAACCGCGAAGCCGGGGCCGCCATCCAGATTGCCCGCACGACGCAAGGGGTGCGCAAGGTGGTCAACATCATGCAAATCGGCACGGACGACGAAATTCGCCGCATTGATGCCAGCATCGCCAACTCGGCTACGTCGACAAAAGGGAAATAGGTCCTGACGGGGAAAGCGGCGGAAAATTTGCCGCATCCAATCGATCTGGTCCTCTTGCGGGCGGCGATTCCAGGACGGCAATTCCATCACAGGCGGCAGCTCCCGCGAAGGCGGACCGGATCGCGCCCTCCACGGCGTTGCCTGTCACGCCCGCGGGGGAAAGGGTTTGCCGTTCCGCCAGCAGACGCGATCCAATAAAATTGCCGTTCGTGGAACCATGGTGCGCTAGAATGATATATTTTTGAAGAGCCGCGCACATGGCCCGCCAGATTCTCGTCACTTCCGCCCTTCCCTACGCCAACGGCGCCATCCACCTGGGACATCTGGTGGAATACGTCCAGACCGACATCTGGGTGCGTTTCCAGAAAATGCGCGGGCACGCGTGCTGGTACGTCTGCGCCGACGATACCCACGGCACGCCGGTCATGCTGCGGGCGGAAAAGGAAGGCGTCACGCCGGAAGCATTGATCGAACGGGTCATGGGCGAACATGTCCGCGATTTCGCCGGCTTCCTGATCGGTTTCGACAACTACTACAGCACCCACGCGCCGGAGACGCGCGAATTCGCCAATCTGTTCTATGCGCGGCTGCAGGCGGCGGGCCTCATCGAAAGGCGCGTCATCCAGCAATATTACGATCCGGTGAAGAACATGTTCCTGCCGGACCGTTTCATCAAGGGCGAATGCCCGAAATGCGGCGCACCCGACCAGTACGGTGACAACTGCGAAAGCTGTGGCGCGGCCTATGCACCGACCGAGCTTGAAAATCCCTATTCCGCCATCTCCGGCGCCACGCCGGAGCTGCGTGATTCCGAGCATTATTTCTTCCGGCTTTCCGATCCGCGCTGCGAAGCCTTCCTACGTCGCTACACGAGCCGCGAAAACGGTGTCCTGCAAGCCGAGGCCGCCAACAAGATGCGCGAATGGCTGGGCGCGGAAGGCGCGCATCTCTTGACCGACTGGGACATTTCCCGTGACGCGCCCTATTTCGGGTTTGAAATTCCCGACGCGCCAGGGAAATTCTTCTACGTCTGGCTCGACGCGCCCATTGGCTACATGGGAGCGTTCAAGAATCTCTGCGCGCGGGAAAATCTCGATTTCGACGCGTATTTCGAGCCCGGTTCCAAAACCGAGCTGTATCACTTCATCGGCAAGGACATTCTTTATTTCCACGCGCTCTTCTGGCCCGCCGAGCTTGCGCATGTCGGTTTTCGCACGCCGACGAAGATTTTCGCGCACGGCTTTCTGACCGTGGACGGCACCAAGATGTCCAAGACGCGCGGCACCTTCATCACGGCGGAAAGCTATCTGGCGCAAGGGCTGGATCCGGAATGGCTGCGCTACTACTTCGCGGGCAAGCTCTCCGCGAGCATGGAAGACATCGACCTGAATCTCAAGGATTTTGTCGCTCGTGTGAACGCCGACCTGATCGGCAAATACGTAAACATCGCCAGCCGTTCCGCCGGTTTCATCCTGAAACGTTTCGACGGTCGGCTTGCCGCCGCCGACGCCGCCCTGCCCGCCATCCGGGCGATCCAGGAGGCCGCGCCGCGCATCGCCGCGTGTTATGAAGAACGGGAATTCAGCAGGGCAATGCGTGAAATCATGGCTTTGGCCGACGGCGCGAACCAGTATGTCGACAACGTGAAACCCTGGGAACTCGCCAAGGATCCAGCGCGAGAAACGGAGTTGCATGTCGCATGCAGCAACAGCCTCAACCTTTTCCGGTTGTTGACCGTGTTCCTGAAACCGGTGCTGCCGGCGCTGGCGGACAAAGTCGAAACCTTCCTCAATGTCGCGCCGCTCGCCTGGGAGTCCATTGCCACCCTCCTGCCCGCCGGTCATAGCATCCGCCCTTACCGGCACCTGATGACCCGGATCGATCCGAAACAGATCGCGGCGCTTGTCGAAGCCAACAAGGCAAACCTCACCGCCGCGCCGGATGTCGCGCAACCGGTGGCGGCAAAGACGGGTGAAGCCGGCAACACCGTGATTGGCATCGACGATTTTCTGAACGTCGACCTGCGCGTCGCCCGCATCATCGCGGCGCATCACGTGGAGGGTGCGGAAAAACTCGTGCGCCTGCTTCTTGATGTTGGCGCGGAAAACCCGCGGCAGGTGTTCGCGGGCATCAAGTCCGCCTATGACCCCACCGCGCTGGAAGGGCGACTCACGGTGATGGTCGCCAATCTCGCACCACGCAAGATGAGATTCGGTGTTTCCGAAGGCATGGTGCTCGCCGCCTCCGGTCCGGATGACGCAACCGGCGGCATCTATCTGCTTTCCCCGGACGCGGGCGCGACGCCGGGCATGCGGGTGAAGTAGGCCGCGAAAACCACACACGCATCGAGGTCACCCAATGTCCCTCAAGACTGCCGCCGCGCAAATCACTTTCCGCCCCAGGCTCATGGATTGTCTTGCCGGCTACGACAAGGCCCAGTTCGGGAAGGATGTGGGCGCTGGCGTGACTGTGGGCGTACTGGCCTTGCCGCTGGCGATGGCGTTTGCCATCGCCTCCAACGTTCCGCCCGCCGCCGGTATCTGGACGGCCATTGTCGCCGGTTTCATCACTTCGGCGCTGGGCGGTTCCCGGGTGCAGATCGGCGGCCCGACCGGAGCGTTCATTCCCATCATCTATGGCATCGTGCTCACCTATGGTTTTGGCAATCTCCTGATCGCCACCATGCTGGCCGGCGCTTTCCTGCTGGCGATGGGAATCTTCCGCATGGGGCAGTTGATCCGCTTCATCCCGGTTTCCGTTGTCATCGGCTTCACCAATGGCATCGCAGTGGTGATTTTCATGGCGCAGATCAAGGATTTCCTTGGCTTGCGAATTGCCGACCTGCCGCCGGACTTCTTCGCCAAGATCAGGACGCTCGCCTCAAGCCTGCATCTCATCCATACGCCGACGCTGCTGCTTTCCCTTGCCTCGCTTGTGTTCCTGCTGTGCTACAACCGCATGGCGACCAGTGAACGGTTCACCTTCCTGCGCCGCGCGCCCGGTCCGCTCGCGGTGCTGGTGCTGGCTACCGCCGTGACTGCCCTGTTCGACCTGCACGCCCACGGTGTCGAAACCATCGGCAGCCGTTTCCAGGGCATCCCCCAGGGACTGCCACCGATCCAGTTGCCGCCCCTCTCGATGGACACCATGGGGAAACTCATTTCCCCGGCGATCGCCATCGCCATTCTGGGCGCGATCGAATCGCTCCTTTCCGCGCGTGTCGCCGACGGCAGCATCGACGACAGGCACGATCCCGACCAGGAACTGATGGCGCAGGGAATCGCCAACCTTGTCGCGCCGATCTTCGGTGGGTTCGCCGCCACCGGCGCGATTGCGCGCACCGCGACCAATGTGCGTTCCGGCGGGCGCACGCCGGTCGCCGGCATCGTGCATGCGGGCGTTCTGCTCCTCATCGTGCTGGCGCTGGCCCCGCTCGCCAGCCACATTCCGCTCGCCGCGCTTTCCGCCATCGTGGTCATGGTGGCGGTCAACATGGGGGAATGGCACGAATTCAAGGCGCTGCGGCGGTTTTCCAACGACTATCGCGCCATTCTCCTTTCCACCTTCGTCGTGACCGTCGTGTTCGGCCTGACGCTCGCCATCGAACTGGGCATGGTGCTTTCCTGCCTCGCCTTCATCTACCGCATGTCGAGACTCACCCGGATCGAGCGCCTGCCCCTGAAACAGCATGAGCGCGCTCCGGCCTATGTACGACCGGATGGTGGTTGCCGGATCGCCGCATGGCGGCTTTACGGTTCGCTCTTCTTTGGCGCAGCGGGCAAGCTGGAGGTATTGCACGATTCGCAGGAGGGCCTGCCCGATGTGCTGATCCTGGACATGCAGCATCTCGTGCAGCTCGACACTACCGGCCTGGATGGCCTCAGCAAGCTCCTGGGCAAACTGGAAAGGAATCAGGCCAGCCTGGTATTCTGCGGCCTTGGTCGCCAGCCCGCCTCCCTTCTTTACCGTTCCGGCTTCATCGACCGCCTGGGCGAGGAAAACCTGACGGACAACCTCTCGGCGGCCCTGTCCCGCGCCGAAACCCTGCTCAATCGCGCCCATTTCCGGAATCTTGCCGAAGGCGGCGAAAGCTGACTTCGCCAATTCCCCGCATGCGTGATTTTCTTGCCGACGAAGACCGTCCCCTGCTGGAACGCCACGGTCTTGCCACATTCGACGCCCTCTGGAAACTGGACCTGCCGACGGTAGACGATCCCAACATCGACCGGGGCGGCTGGAGCGCGGTATGCCGACTGGATCTCGATGGACGGGGTTTTTTCCTGAAACGGCAGTGCAACCACCGCACGCGCGGCGTCCATGCGCCGTTCGGCGAGCCAACCTTCGCGCGCGAATTCCGCAATATCCAGCGCTATCAGGCGCGGGGTGTGCCTGCCGCGCGGGCGGCATTCTATGCCGAACGGCGGTTGCGGGGCGACGCGCGCGGCGACGGGCTGTGCGCTGTCCTGCTCACGCGCGCGCTGGATGGCTGGCGCGATCTGGCCACTGCCCTGGAAGAGGCGCGCGCGGACGACGACCGCCGTCACCGGCTGCTCGCGGCCTGCGGTGTCCTGGCCCGGCGGCTGCATCGCGCTGGCCTCATCCATTGCTGCTTTTATCCGCGCCACATTTTTGCGCGGGAAACGGTCGGGGGCGGCTGTGAGGCCTGCCTGATCGACCTTGAAAAAACCCGCCCGCTCCTGCTGGGCAGGCGCGACCGCGTCAAGGATCTCGAACAGTTCCTGCGCCACACGCCCGGGCTGGATGCGACGGATGTGCGCGTCTGGCTTTCCCGCTACCTCGACCGAGCACCCGAAGACCCGGAGGTCGCTGCCTGGATCGATCGCCTGCACGCCCGGCGGCAGAGCAAGGAAACGCGCCCGGCGCGCCGGATCGTCCGGCGCGGCGCGTCCGGATTCCCCGGGACGGACGCCAATCTGGCGTCGCTGGAAAGCGCGGGGCGGACGCCGCCGTTGCCGTTGCACATTCATCTGCCGGGCGACGCGGGCAGCCTGACCATTACCCGATTGTTGCGCGTCCTGCCGGGACAACGCTACGTCGGTGTTGCCCGCTGGCGTCTCCCTCGAAACGCGGAAGAGAAAACCGTGCTGGCGAAGCTGCTGACCGGCGGAAGGGCGGAGCGTCGCGCGGCGCGGGAGCGGGAAGGCGCGCGTCTGCTGCGGGCATGGGCCGGCGCGCGGGAAAACGTCGCGGGCGGGCCGGGAACGCCACGTCTCCTGTCCGATGGTTTCGCCGCCGGACAGGGGGGCTGGCTGCTGTTCGAACTGCTGGAAGACGCCCGCAGCCTGGAGGCGCTCTGGCGCGACGCGACGCCGGAAACGCGCCACGCCGCCCTGCGCGAAGCCCTGCGCGCGATTGCCAGCCTGCACCGCGCCGGACTCTGGCAGGCCGACCTGCATCCCGGCAATCTGCTGTATGACCGGGAGGACCGCCTCCATCTGATCGATGGTGGCGGCGTCCACGCGGATACGGCGCCGCTGCCGCAAGAAAAAGCGATGGACAACCTGGGCGTTTTCCTCGCGCAGTTCCCGGACCCGGACGGCGTTTTCGCGGATCGCGCCCGAATGGAGGCGCTCCTGCGGGAAGGCGGCGTTTTCGGCGCAAATGTTCCCGCGGCAACGGCATGGGAGGCGCTGCAAGCGGCCATCCGGCGCGCCCGGCGCTGGCGCGTGCGTGACCTCCTGAAGAAAATCCGTCGCGATTGCACGCTTTTCGCTGTCGAAAGAAAAGGACTGTGGGGCGCGTCCGGCCTCGTTGCCGTGCGCCGCGCGGAAGCCGCGACCCTGGCCCCGCTGCTGTCCGACCCCGACGCCTGTATCCGGAGAGGGCATGTGTACAAGACCGGCGGCGCGGCAACGGTCGTCCGCGTCGAAATCGCGGGTCGGGCGTTGATCGTCAAGCGCTACAACATCAAGCATTTCTGGCACGGGCTGAAACACTGCTGGCGACCTGGCCGCGCCTGGCGCGCCTGGCGCGAAGGCCATCGTCTCCTGGCGCTGGGTATCCCGACCGCCAGACCGCTGGCGCTCCTGGAACGCCGCTGCTGCTGGCTGCGCGGCACGGCCTACCTGGTCACCGAACACCTGGAAGGACCAGACCTGCTGGCGCACGCCGCCGACACACCGCTCCCCGGGGAGAAAGCGGAGGCCCTGCGCGCCCTGCTGGCGTCCCTCCACCAGGCCCGGATCAGCCACGGCGACATGAAAGGCCACAACCTGATCTGGCAGCCGAACGCCACGCAAGAAACCGGGGGAACCAGGGGACACTGGGCGCTGATCGACCTGGACGCCACGCGCCAGCATCTTTCCTCCGCCCGTTTCGCCCGCGCCCATGCCCGCGACCTGCGCCGCCTGCTGGAAAACTGGCCCGCCGGCGCGAAGATCAGGGAGCAAATCCCCCGGGATTCGATCACGCCCCATCCAGGGAAACAGCGGGCAAGCCACTGGAGGTAATCCTCATACCGCGCGCGAAGCGCCCTTTCGCGGTCATGCGACCCGCAGCACGTCCAGCAACTCTCCCTCCAGCTTCAGCCGGGTCGAGGTTTTTTCGAGACCGGGACCGGTAATCAGGAAGGTATCCTCGACACGCTCGCCAAGGGTCCCGATGCGGGCGGTCCGGAGCACGATTTGATGGCGGGCGAGCACCTGGGCGATGGCGTAGAGCAGGCCGGGGCGATCGGCGGCGGTGAGGGAAAGCACCTGTTGCGCGCTTTCGCGCTCGTCGGCGCGGATGTGCACTTCCGGCGCGACGGGAAAATGGCGCGCCCGACGGGAGAGGCGGCCCGTGGCGGGCGCTTCGACCGGCAGGGAAAGCGCCAGTGCGCGGGTCAGTTCCGCCTCGATCACGGCAATCATGTCACGATCCCCGGAATTGTCGCCGACATTGAGCAGGATGAAGCTGTCGAGCGCGTACCCGTGTCGGGTCGTGTGAATCCGGGCGTCGGCGATGCTGTAACCGGCGCGCGCGAAAAACCCGACCAGGCGCAGGAAGAGATCGGGTTGATCGCGTGTATAGGCCATCACCTGGAGACCGCCGCCCTGATGGAGCCGGGCGCTGACAACCGGCTTGTCGATCTGGGTGCGATAGTGCAGGGCGCGCGTGTGCCAGGCAATTTCCTCGGCGGTATGGCGCAGGAAATAGACGGTGTCCAGTTGCCGCCAGAGCCGCTCGTGCACAGTCTCCGAAAGCGCGAAGTAGCGTAGCGTCCGGAGCGCTTCGGCCTGGCGTTCCTGGATGATGCCCCGTGGTTCCGGCGCATCACCTGTTTCCAGGCATTGCAGGGCGCGCCGGTAGAGGTCTTCCAGAAGCCGGGCCTTCCAGTTGTTCCAGACCCTGGGGCTGGTGCCGCGGATATCCGCCACCGTGAGCAGATAGAGCGCCGTCAGGCGTCGCGCGTCCCCGACGCGCGCGGCGAAGGCGGCGACCACCGAGGGATCGGAAAGGTCTTCCTTTTGCGCGACACGGGACATGGTGAGATGTTCCCGCACGAGCCAGACGATGAGTTCCGTATCCTCCGCGCCGACTTCGTGCGCCTCGCAGAATCTGTGGGCGTCCTTCGTGCCCAGGATGGAATGGTCGCCACCCCGTCCCTTGGCGATGTCGTGGAAGATCGCCGCCACATAGAGCGTCCAGGGCCGGATGAAGGCATTGAGCAACTGGCTGCAATACGGATATTCGTGGGCGAACTCCTCCAGCGCGAAACGGCGCAGGTTTCGCAGGACCATGAGGATGTGCTGGTCTACCGTGTATGCGTGGAACAGGTCGTGCTGCATCTGCCCGACAACCTTGCCGAAGGCGGGCAGGTAACGGCCCAGGATGTCGAACTGGTTCATGCGCCGGAATTCGTGCACGACGCCCCGCGGACTCTGGAAAAGGGAAAGGAACAGGCGGCGGTGCGCCGGTTCCCTGCGGAAGGCGGGATTGATGCGAAAACGGTTGCGCCACAGGCCCCGCAGGGTGCGGGCGGTCATGCCGCGCAGGTCCGGATGCCGCTGCAAAAGGTGGAAACTCTCCAGAAGGGCCGCCGGGGTTTCGGCGAAGACCTCCTCGCGCGTGATGTCGAGCAGGTCGCCGACAACCTGGAAACGCGCATTGAGCGGTGTCGGGGTGGCCGTGACCGGCGCCAGGTCGATCGCGAGGTTTTGCAACACGACGGTGTTGAGCTGCGTTACCAGCTTGGCGTTCCGGTAATAGATTTGCATCATGACTTCCGAGGCCCGCCGGGTGGCAGTGGCCTTGACGCCCATCGCTTCCGCCAGCGGTTCCTGGTAGTCGAAGATCAGCCGGTCCTCGCGCCGCCGGGCGACAAGATGCAGGCGGATACGCAGGTTTTGCAGGTAGTGTTCGCTCCTTTGCAACTGGACGCGGCTGTCGTGGTTGGCGAGGCCGCGTTGCTGCAGGGTAGCCCAGTCGTCGCCGTAGCCGCAGGCCTTGGCAACCCAGAGGATGTTCTGCAAATCCCGCAGCCCGCCGGGACTTTCCTTGCAGTTGGGTTCCAGGCTGTAGGGGCTTTCCTGGTAGCGTCCGTGGCGCTCCTCCTGTTCCAGGCGCTTGGCCGTGAAAAAGGCGACGGGATCGAGGGTTTCCCGAAAAGCGGCGCAAAGCGCCGCGTAGAGCCGGGCGTCGCCGTCCAGCAGGCGGCTTTCCAGTAGGGCGGTCTGGACCGTGATGTCGCCGTTCGCCTCGCGGACACAGTCGGGGATGGTGCGCACACTGTGACCGACTTCCAGGCCGAGGTCCCAGAAAGCGCCTACCAGCCTTTCCAGCCGCGCAGCGAGCGCCGCGTCCGGTTCTTCCGGCAGCAGGATGAGCGCGTCCACATCCGAGCCAGGGTACAGTTCGCCGCGTCCATAGCCGCCCACCGCCACCAGCGCGAGATTCGGGGGAAAGGCGAATTCCCGCCAGAGCGCCCGCAGGGCCTCGTCGACCAGCCGGGCGTGCCGCGCCAGGTACTGTCCGGCGTTCCCGTCTTCCAGCCAGGCCGCCGCCAGCGCCTGGCGCCCGGCTTTCAACCGCGCGCGCAGATCCCCGGTAACGCTGGCATCCACCGCGCGACCGGGGTCAGAACGGACAGGGGGGGCTGCCATCCGAAACGGTCAGGACTTCGCAACCGGTTTCCGTGACCAGGACGGTGTGCTCCCACTGCGCGGAAAGGCTGTGGTCCCGGGTAACGACGGTCCAGCCGTCCGGCAGCATGCGGATGTCCGCCCTGCCGGCATTGACCATCGGCTCGATGGTGAAGATCATGCCCGGCTTCAATTCCGGGCCGCTGCCCGCGCGGCCATAGTGCAGAACCTGCGGCTCCTCGTGAAAACCACGCCCGACGCCGTGGCCGCAGAATTCCCGCACGATCGAATAGCCGTTTCCCTCCGCGTGTTTCTGGATGACCGCGCCGATGTCTCCCAGGTGTCCGCCCGGCCTGACCGCCCGGATGCCCAACCACATGCATTCGAAGGCGACATCGCAGAGGCGTTTCGCCAGGATGGAGGGCGCGCCGACCAGGAACATGCGGCTGGTGTCGCCATGAAAGCCATCCTTGATGACGGTGACGTCAATATTCACAATATCGCCCTTTTTCAGGGCGCGCGCGTCGGGAATGCCGTGGCAGATCTGGTGATTGAGGGAAGTGCAGATGGATTTGGGAAAAGGCGTGTGGCCGGGCGGCGCGTAATTGAGCGGCGCGGGAATGGCGCCCTGCGCGTCTACCATGTACGCGTGGCAGAGCCGGTCCAGTTCCTCCGTGGTGACGCCGGGCTTGACGAACGGTGTGATGTAATCCAGCGCTTCCGCGCCCAGCCGGCAGGCCACGCGCATTTTTTCAATCTCTTCCGGGGTTTTGATGACGATGCCCATGAAAATCGGGATACATGATGATGGAAACCTGCAAGGATACGGGAAGGACGATGTTTGGGCAATTTGTCGTCCGGTCGCGCTTTCCCCTGGAAACCGGCGGACTAGAGCCTCCGGTTTCCCCGGAACCATCACCGGACCCTGGCGCCCGGATGGCGCGGACGCCACACAAGCGTCCTCGAAAGACAGATGGATCATGGGAAGTTGAACCATGGCCCAGGCTATCGATGGTTGATCGCGTGGTCACGATTGCGGCAACGGGAACGCGCCGGCAGGGAACACGCCGGGACGGCTTCTGTTGCCGGCGGACAATGCGTTCCTTGAAGCGCGCGGCGTCATTTCGAGCCAAAGTAGCCAGCGAACCCCATGATGGGCGGGGCACCATCCGGACAACACCCCGACAGCATTGCGCCAGTCCGCGCGCCTGCCAGAAACGTGACGGGAACATCCCGTACCCGCGCCATCTGGCAAACGGGAACAGGATGCTCCCACCACTTTCAACATGCGATTCGGGGGGAGAAGAAAATCCCTTCTTCCAGGTTCAGGTTCGTTTCGGGCGACAGGCGGACGCCTGTCGCTGGTTTCGCGCGTCTGGCTGGAAATTGCCGAGGCATCGGCGCAAGAGCCACGAAGCGCAATCCGGTTTTATTTCGAATTTCCCTTGTAGCGGCAACTGGAAGGCAGGTACTTGGCAAGCTCTTTGATAGTCTTTTTATTGCGTTCGCTCAAGGTGCAACCCCAGACGATGGAGCCTGCCTTGTTGCCCTGCGCCTCATTTTCCAGATGGAATTGCGGCCTGCCAAGGATGTCCAGTTTGCCGAACCCGGGAAGCAGCAGAAGGGCAATCCCCAGCTTTTCCAACTCCTTGTTCCTGCCGCCATACCAGATGCGGATTGCGCCATGCCAGCCATCCTGTGCTGTCATTCCGTTGATTTCGATTTTCTTCACGCTGTGTGTTGGTTTGAACTCATAGCCGGAATAGCTCCCCTTGGGCGCCTTGCCGGTGCCGGGAT
>JAISME010000117.1 GCA_031276915.1 Zoogloeaceae bacterium | reverse complement strand
TAGAACCTGTTTAAAGTTTTTTTAATAAGAGAGCGAGAAAGGCGAAAAAGAAGAAGGAAGAACTGCGAGCTGGAATGGAGTTTTCGCTCGCAGTTTTTCCAGAGACGCCTGAACTTGTCCAGCCCAGGCGAAGATGTGTCGTTCGCTGCGCCTGACGACTTCCACGCTTGCCTCCGGTTTCTCCTTGACGGCCCGGGCAAAGGATCCCCCGTGTAGCTGCCACCAACCAGAACCTTCCGGATGCTGCGAGCGCTATGAAGGCATCAGTCAAAGGCTTCCAGCGCGCCACTCCACTCTGCGCTGTTCGCGTTTTTCATGCTTTGCGCGTCCGCGATCAACAGGCTCGGCATACGCTTGTGCCCAAGGCGTTTCCGGGCCACGCCACCTGATTTTTTCAAAGCCCGCTCAAGCAGGCCGGGCGAACCTTCGACGGACTGGCTCCAGAGACGCCAGTAGTCATGCACCAACTGCCACTTGGGAAATCCTTCCGGCGGCATCCGCCACTGACAACCGCTTTTGAGGATGTACAACACGGCGCGGAATACTTCGTACAACGTCGTCTTCCGGGGCGCCATCCGTTTCCGCCCACTCTCCAGCAGCAGGCGTATGCCTTTGTTTAACCCGGCAATCAAATAAAAAATATAACTTTCACCCACAAAAACCGTAATATATTGATGGGATTTCTCTCCGCGTGTCCGGCGCGTCCCCCAATTGTCGTCTTTCCGACTGCCGGACAATCACCCCGGAATCGGCGCCTTGCCCAGCACCGGAAACCGGTTGGAACGGCCCTCGTCATCGATCGATCCCGCCAGAATCCGCGTTTCGCCTCCCCAGGACACAACACCGTGTCAGCGTGTACCCGCGTCTGATCCCCGGAGCCGGAATTCGCCGCTATTCGTCTTCTGTTCCGGGCCAGGCTTGCTTTCTCCAGGACCACGGGCGCCGAAATCCATGTAAATCACCTCATCCCTACCCCGGACCCTGGCCAACCGGTTGCAGGCAGGGGTTCCCTGCGCGCGATCCTTGTCGCACCTGGCCTGCAACCTGGCCTCCTCCCTGCCGCATTTCGTCCGCAATTCCTTGGACATCTTTTCCTTTGCGCAGAGCACCACTACCGCACCCTCAGTGCTGCACAGGGCCTGAAACTTGTCCCTCTCCCTGTCACACCTGGCCCGCAACTCTGTCATTTCCCTGTCGCACCTGGCCAGCAGTTCCGTCATTTCCCGATCACACCTGACCCGCAACTCGGCGATCTCCTTGCTGTCAGCCGCGAGCACCGCCACAGGCAAGGCGAACACCAAAATCATCACAGACAATTTCATTGCGGGATTCTCCACGTTCTTGCGTGTTTCCATCCACGCCCGCGACCGGGCGACACGGCATGGGAAGGGAAATGGCATGGATGGTATGGCGCTCCCCGTGGCGAGTCAACGCCATGTCGCCACGGTGCGGAGGCAGGTTGGCAATGCGTGTTTCCCGTCGCGAAAGCCCTCTCGCTTTTTTCTGTTCCATGTCGCCGAACGCATGAATTACAATCTGTCGCATGACCACCACGCATCACAACGATCCCGCGCGCGCGCCCGGCACCGCGACACTGACGGAAGACACGCCTGTCAAGCCGCCCCCGCTTTACAAAGTACTGCTTTTAAACGACGATTACACGCCAATGGATTTCGTCGTCCAGGTGCTGCAAACATTCTTCGGCATGGACCGGAAGCGCGCGACGCTCATCATGCTGAACGTACATCACGAGGGACGCGGCCTGTGCGGGATTTTCCCGCGTGACATCGCCGCGACCAAGGTGGAGCAAGTGCATGCCCATGCCCGGCGACATCAGCACCCTCTCGCCTGCCTCATGGAGGAAAACGAATGATCGCCCAGGAACTGGAAGTCAGCCTGCATCTGCTCTTCGCCGAAGCGCGACAGAAGCGGCACGAGTTCGTCACTGTCGAACACCTTTTGCTCGCGCTTCTGGACAATCCCACGGCTGCCAATACCCTGCGGGCCTGCGGCGCGAATCTGGATCTGTTGCGCCGGGAAATTACCGAATACATCACGGAGCACACGCCGATCATAGGCAGGCCGCCGGAAATCGAGACACAGCCAACGCTTGGATTCCAGCGGGTCATCCAGCGCGCCATCCTGCATGTGCAGTCGGCGGGCAAGAAAGAGGTCAATGGCGCGAATGTACTGGTGGCCATCCTGAGCGAAAAGGATTCACACGCGGTCTATTTCCTGCAAAAACAGGGCATTACCCGACTGGATGTGGTGCATTACCTCTCGCACGGCGTCAGTCGCAACACGCCCGGCAAGGTTCCGGCGGAAGGACGCGAGGGCGAAGCGGGTCCGCAACAGCGGACAAACCCGCTCGAACAATTCACCATCAACCTCAACGCCCTTGCGCGGGAAGGCGGCATCGACCCCCTGATTGGACGCGAGACAGAACTGGAGCGCCTGATCCAGACCCTGTGCCGCCGCCGCAAGAACAACCCGCTCCTGGTGGGCGAGGCGGGCGTGGGCAAGACCGCCATCGCGGAAGGCCTGGCGCGGCGCGTGGTAGACCGGGCGGTACCGGAAATCCTGGGAGAAGCGAAAGTTTTCGCGCTCGACATGGGCGCGCTCCTTGCCGGCGCGAAATACCGTGGTGATTTCGAGCAACGCCTGAAGGCCGTTCTGAAACAACTGAAAGAAACCCCGGGCGCCATCCTCTTCATCGACGAAATCCACACCCTGATCGGTGCAGGCGCGGCGTCCGGTGGCGCGCTGGACGCCTCCAACCTGTTGAAACCCGTGCTCTCCTCCGGACAGTTGCGCTGCATCGGGGCAACGACCTATACCGAATTCCGGGGGGTTTTCGAAAAGGATCACGCGCTTTCCCGTCGCTTCCAGAAAATTGACGTCGACGAGCCATCGCAGGCGGAAACGCTGGCGATCCTGAAAGGGCTGAAAACGCATTTCGAGACACATCACGGCATCAAGTATTCCGCCGCGGCGCTCTCCTCGGCGGTGGAGCTTTCCGCCCGCTACATTACCGACCGGCACCTGCCGGACAAGGCGATCGATGTGATCGACGAAGCCGGCGCGGCACAGCGCATCCTGCCCAAATCGCGGCAAAGAAAGCTGATCGGCAAGGTCGAGATCGAGGAAATCGTTGCCCGCATCGCCCGCATTCCCTCGCAACGCCTCACCGCGAACGACAGGGGCGCGCTCAAGAACCTGGAACGGGACCTCAAGGCCGTGGTATTCGGGCAGGATCAGGCGATCAGCGTGCTTGCCAGGGCAATCAAGATGTCCCGCTCTGGCCTAGGGCATCCCGAGCATCCGATCGGCGCCTACCTCTTTTCCGGTCCCACGGGTGTGGGCAAGACGGAGGTGGCGCGCCAGCTTGCCTACAATCTGGGTATCGACATGCTGCGCTTCGACATGAGCGAATACATGGAGCGTCATGCCGTCTCCCGCCTGATTGGCGCGCCGCCGGGCTACATCGGCTTCGAGCAGGGCGGCCTCCTGACCGAGGGCGTCACCCGCAAGCCGCATTGCGTGTTGCTTCTGGATGAAATTGAAAAAGCGCATCCGGACGTGTTCAATATCCTCCTGCAGGTGATGGACCACGGCACACTGACCGACACCAACGGGCGCAAGGCGGATTTTCGCAATGTCGTCATCATCATGACAACCAACGCCGGAGCCGCCGACACGCAAAAGTCCGCGATCGGTTTCCTGGGCCCAGGAGCACAGGCCGGAGACGAAATGACGGAAATCAAGCGTCTTTTCACGCCGGAATTCCGCAATCGCCTGGACGCCATTGTTTCTTTCCGTCCACTCGACCACGACGTTATCCTGCGGGTGGTCGACAAGTTCCTGATGCAACTGGAAGAGCAGTTGCACGAGAAAAAAGTGGAGGCTCGCTTCACCGAAGCGCTCAAGGCCATGCTGGCAAGGAAAGGATTCGATCCGCGAATGGGCGCCCGCCCGATGGCTCGCCTGATCCAGGACGCCATTCGCGCCGTGCTGGCCGACGAATTGCTGTTCGGACGCCTCTCCGATGGCGGCTCGGTCACGGTAGACCTGGATGCGGACGGGGAGGTCACACTGCTCTTCGAAACCGAGGAAGCCGCCGCCTGATTCTCCCGGTGCAAACCCGGATGGGACAGGCAGATCTGCTGCGAGCAAGAAATTAGCGACAGACCTTCAGGGCTGTCGGTCCAACTCCATCTGGAAGGGGTTTCTCTTCTCTCCCAAATGGCTACGGTCAAAACCCCGGTCGCAAGAAAGGGATTTCAACCTTCGCGCTTTTCTTGCGAGCGGGGTTTCAAACCAGAGTTAGTTTTACGATGAAAAAAACACCCCCGGGATTCTCTGTCAGCAATCCTGTGGCGTTGTGTTGCCGGAATGCCCGGAGCCGCTTCTTGCGAGGCGGTTGACTCCGGGCTGTCTGCTGGTTGCATGCCTGTCACGTGTCGTATTGGACTTGACCCTCAGTTCGGCAGGGAGCCACTCTTGTGACGGCATATGCTTTGGACATATTTGGCAATCTCCCTGAAAGACTTGATTTTGCTGCTCTTGCTCACGAAACAGCCCCAGACGATGGAACCGCCGCCAGTATAATTTTTTAGAACCCGTTCAAAGTCTCCTGAATATGGTAAAAG
>JAISME010000103.1 GCA_031276915.1 Zoogloeaceae bacterium | reverse complement strand
CGTTCAATTCGGCGGCGATGTTCGGCGCGGCGGCGGCCAGCGCGGCGCGCGTCCCGCCCGAAGCCAGATCGATGTCACCGGACAGGCTGGGAGGCGCGGACAGCGGTTTGCCCAGTTGTCGCGCGAAGGCATCCGCCGTGAAGCTCATCATATCGCCCAGCGTGGCGGCGAAAGGTTTGTCGTCCGCCACGAGATCCTCGGTGCGCGAGCCGTGCAGCGCGGCGCAAACGCCGCGCAGCTCGCGCGCCGCGGGCGCTTCGAGCGTCTCCAGCATCTGTTCCGCCAGTCCGGGATTCACCGCCTTCAACAAGGTCGCGCTCATGAAAGCGACACGGTTTATTTCCGTAAACAGGTCGTCGGGGCCGAAATCGTCCGGATTGGCTTCGAGTTTGAAGGCGTCCACTCCCTGGTAGAGATTGCGCAGCCCGTTGGCGAATTCGCGGGAGAGATCGGCCAGCGCCGGGTGAGGCCCAAGGCGTTCCATGCGCGCCACCTGCGCCATGGCGTTGGCGTGGATCAGGCGCATTTCGCGCGGGTCGGAAAGCGCCCGCGCGCTGACGACCCAGCCGCGGAAAGCGGCTTTTTGCTCCGGATTGTCAAATTCCAGCAGCTCCATTTCCGCCAGCAGGGCCGCTTTTGCGCGCAGCGGCCTCTCGGCGGCGCTTCTCAATGCTTCGGACAAAACCGCATCGCTGTTGATGCCTTTACCTTGGGCGCTGGCCTCGGCAATGGCTCGCTCCACATTTTCAACGAAACGGGCCTTGACCCGATTCATCGCCTCGCCCGCCAGCGGAACGCCATCTTCCGTGGAGATGCCCAGCTCCGCGGCCAGGCCGCGCAATTGCTCATCGAGCTTTTGAGCGTCGGCGATCAGCCCGCGCGCGGCTTCCTTCGTCTGGCCGATCGACTGGTGAGTATTGCTGAATTCCTGAGCAGCGAGAGAAAGCGTGTACTCCCCCGCTTTCGGGCCTGTGTCTTCCAACACCTCACTCTGGGTGATAACGTTGATTCCGGGAATCGACCGCAGTTCATCCCAGGCTTGTCTTTCCCATGAGCCACTCGCCAGCTCCGCCAGATTAGCGTAAAAATCCTGAATGGTCAGCTTGATACCGTTCGCTTGGGTAAAATCACGCAGAGCCGCAAGTCTTTCCCCGTTGATACAGCGATTTTTGTAATCTATCAACTCGCCTGAGTCGATGCGGATTTCCGCTACATCGCGACTCGGAACAAAAGTGCCCTGCAACTGGGCTTCAATGTAACGGCCCGGCAGCGTAAAGCGACTCTCGCCCGAGGCTGCGGCATGAATCAGGCCCTCGCCGTCAACTCCATCCTCCATTTGCGGCAAAAGATTTTCGAGGGTGTCATACGTCGCGGTACTGGAGCGGTTGGCGTCGGCATCTCCGAAGGCGTTTATCAGCAAGGGACGTACCCACATATTGACGATCGCCTTCGCTGGAGCGTTCTCGGTCCCCCCCGTCTCCTGGACGATGAGTGCCTCCATGTCCGTGAGCGTCAGCGGACCGTCGGGCACATGGGTAAGGGCTTCGTCAAGAGCACGGCGCAACTCGGAGTCGGAGTCGCGCAACTGCGTCCACGTATTCTCATCCATGCCGGGCAGAGACGCCAGTTCATTCAGCGAGCGGGTAAGTTCATCGCGCCGCTCCGCGTTGAACTGCAAGGGAATCTTCTTGAAAGTGTCGATTGCCGTATACGTCGCGCGTTGGGCGGCTTCGGGACGGAGAACGAAGGCGGTTTGGCCGTAGTTGGGCACAGCACCTCTCTTGTCTCCACTCACGTTCAACGCCGCGTAGGACGGACGCTCGTTGGCCCTCGCGGGCCGCCCGGCAAGTTCCGGGAAGACGTGTTCTTCGACAGCGTTGCGAAATGGTATGTATTCCGGCCCCTTTGGGGCTTTTTCACCCGCCGCGAGGGCACGCTCGGAGATATGGTGTATATTCTCCCAGACGCCAGTTTTGATGGCGCCTCCCTCGCCGAACAGGAAGCTCACGTCCACATTCATGGTCAGTTCGCTGCCGCGCAGAGTATCGCCGATCTGCCGGGCATCGATGCCCACGTTGCGGTCCGCGAGCATGGCGCCGGTACGGGCGTTGAGCGTGTTTTCGGCGCGGGTGTGCGCCTCGGCGGATCTTTCGACCAGGATGGCCACGTTCCGGGGCGAAAGATCGTTCGCGTAGGCATCGGCCCCCTCGACGGCGCGTTCGCGGCGCCCCGCGCGCAGCGCGGCGTCCTGCGCGGTTTCCTGCTCGGGGGTTTGCGGCTTTGCCGCCACCAGATCCATCACCGAGATCATGCGTTCGCTGACCTCCTTGAGCACCACCGCTTCAAGATCGAAAAGCGCGGCCAGCGCCGCCTTGACGTCGGTATTGCCCGGATTGCGCCGCGCTTCCGCTTGCAGGGCATCCTTCAGCAAAGTCATTTCCCGCGACTGGAAAGTCTGGTAGGTGGCGGCCAGATCTCTCGACGACAACGATTCGACGGACTTGGACAGCTGCTCCACCACCACCTGGTCGACCCGCGACGCGGGCGTGTTTTCCAGGCGGATGAAATTATCCAGGCTGGTGTGAAAGGCTTTCAGCCCACCCATCAAGGCCTTGGGATTCAACCTGCCGCCGGGCCGGGTCAGCGCGCCCAGGGCGGCGGTGACGTTGGTCTGCATGCCTTTTTCCGCGCTTTGTATCCGGGTGGCGACGCGAAACCCCTGGAAAGGAAGCGGATTCCCCTTGATTTTGTCGAGCCGCAACGGCGGCTGACCGCTCAGCGTGACTGTATGTTCTCCAATGGCGCCGACATGCGCCGCGGCGCCCCCCTGAGAAGCTGGAACGGTTTGCTGCGTATTGAGGTTAACAGGCATGGCAATGGATCTCCAAAAAGTCGCCAGACAATTCTGGCTCGACAGCGAGAAACGGCAAAAAACAGCAAAAAACGGGGATTTCGACCTCGCGCCCTTCCCTCGGACGGAGTTTTACGACGAATACAAGTCATTATATTCTAACTTATCTGGTTTGCGACGCTACATGATCGATGGGGCTATCGCATACGCGGATGTCGTAATGGAGCGTTTGGGAAGGGCGTTTCGTTGCGGCGCGGGCAGGCGCGGGGGCCTGCCCCTACGTGGTCTTTCGCAGGAGCGGCCCCCCCGTGGGCGGCCAGCGTCACTATCCCGCACCTGTCGCGTTTCCCTTCGGAGTCGTCAAAAAAGCCAAGAAAAACAGGCGGCGCTTCGCGCCGGAGGG
>JAISME010000027.1 GCA_031276915.1 Zoogloeaceae bacterium | reverse complement strand
AAGGCGCACCATTCATCGTCCAGCAACAGGCCGTTGGTTTGCAGGCTGTGGCGCACCTGTTGGCCGGGACGTTGATAACGTTGGGTGAGCGCTGCCGCCTCCCGGAAAAAATCCAATCTCATCAGGGTGGGTTCGCCGCCTTGCCAGGCGATTTCGATTTCCGGCTCCAGCGAATCCAGGCGCTGGCGGATATAGGCTTCCAGCACCTCCTGCGACATGCGGGGCCTCGCCGCGAACAGGCTTTCCTTTTCCAGGAAGAAGCAATAGGCGCAATGCAGGTTGCAATCCGCGCCCGTCGGCTTGGAGAGCAGGTGATAACTGGGGCCGAGGTATCTCATGCGACGGGCGCCTTTTGGCGTGTTCATGCCGGGCCTCTCACTCTTGCGCGACAGGTTGCGCATGCGCGTTGAAGGCGTTCGTGTAGAGCTTCTTCAGGTCGACGTCGCTTGCCTTGAACTGACCATCCCGGATGTACCAGTCGATCCAGATCTGGAAATCCTCATCCTTGAGCGCGCCGCTTGGGGAAACGATGCCGTAGCCCGTCCATACGTCGATGATCGCGTTGTTCTCACTGCGTCCACGCTTGATGTTGATCTGGCGGAGACGCGCCAGGACTTCCGCGCGCGGCGTGGCCTTGGCCCATTTGATCGCACGGGACATGGCGCTGATGACATGGCGACTGGTATTGGGGTTCTCGCGCAGGTAGTGGTTGGACATCACATAGGCACCGGCGGTGAAATTCCGGTACACGTCTTCCGTCCTGAAGAGCCTGCGCACCCCCTGGTTAAAACCGATCCCCCCGGATTGCGCAACGTCCACTTGCTGTTGGCGCAAGACTTGCTCCATGCTGCCGGGAGGAATGACGAGAAATTCAACCTGGTCGATTTCCTCCTTCCGTAATCCGCCGCGCGCCATATACTCGCGCAGGACAAGTTCGGCCTGCGCGCCCAGGGTGTTGATGGCGATCTTCTTACCGATCAGGTCACGCGGGCCGTGGATGTCGCTTTCCTCCCGCACATAAAAACCGCTTTTCCCGAAAAAGGTATCGTCTTCGGTGTCATAGCCAAAGGCGGCGATGACCGCTGTAACCGGCGCACCCGAGACAGCCACCTTGATGATGGCGCCGGTGAAAGAAATCGCGCAATCGCTGTCGCCGCTCAACAGGACCTGAATTCCCTGTGGCCCGCCCGCGACCATGCCAACATTTTTAAGCTTGACCGGCGCGAGATAACCCAGGTCCTCCGCCAGTTCAAGGATATCCACATAACCGCCCATGTTGAGGTAACGGAATTCCAGTTTTTCCAGCGCCGTTCCCGGACTGGCGCTGTCTGGCGGCGGCGCGTCGTTACCCTTGTCGCAGGCGGTGAACAGCAGTGTCAGGGCGAGCGTGGCGAACAGCAGGAAGCGTCTTGATTTCATGGGAGTTTTCTCGATGGTGGAAAAATGGGTTCAGGTTCCGTTGCGCTTCCAGGCGGTCAGGCGGCGCTCCAGCGTGACGAGCAGGACATTGATGAGCAAGCCAACCACGGTGATGCTGATGATGCCGAGGAACATTTCCGGCACCTGAAAGTTGTATTGCGAGGCGAGGATCAGGTAACCCAGGCCGGACTTGGCCCCGATCATTTCCGCCGCGATGAGAATCAGCACCGAGACCGCACCCGCGAGGCGAATCCCCACGAAGATCGTGGGCACCGAGGCGGGCAGGATGACCTTGTAGAACAGGCGCACCGGCGAGAGACCCATCGTACGCGCCGATTTGATGAGCAGCGGATCCACCGTAATGACGGCGGTGATGGTGTTCAGCAGGATGGGCCAGAAGCAGCCGTAGAAGACGATGGCAACCTTCGAGACTTCGCCGATGCCAAGGAACAGGATAAACACGGGCAAGAGGGCAAGCGCCGCAGTGTTGCGGAACATTTCCAGCAAGGGATTCACCACCTGCGCGAACAGCCGGTAGCGCCCGATGGCAAGGCCCAGCGGAATCGCCACGAGGATGGCGAGGACAAAGCCCGCCACGGAACGGCCAAGGCTGGAAGCGAAATGCCGCGGTAACTGGCCGTTCAACAGTAATTTCCAGCCTGTTTCCAGCACCCGGCTGATGGGCGGCAGAAAAGCCGCTTCGACAAAACCCAGGCGTGGCGCGAGTTCCCAGGCCAGGAAAAACACAGCCAGGATGCCGCCATGCCGCGCGGCGCGCAGGGCGATTTCCCCAAGGCGCGGGCGCAAACTTGGGGCAATGGGATGATGATGAGTAGAGGGGTATTCCAGAGGAAGTTTTTGCACGGTCATGATCGATTCTCCAGAATGTGCTTTCAACAGGCTCAGGCCGCGAGAGCGAGCCGCCGCTTGCCTTCTTCTTCTTCGGCGCGGGAAACTTCCTCGCGCAGCAGGCTCCAGATTTCATGGCGCAGGCGGCCAAACTCGGCATGGGAACGGATGTCCTCACCCGCCTTGAATCCGGTGGGAATGGTGAGGATGTGCTTGATCCTGCCAGGCCGCGAACTCATGACAGCGACGCGCTCGCCAAGAAAGACGGCCTCGTCGATGCCATGCGTGATGAACCCAACCGTCTTGCGCGAACGCTCCCAGCTGCGCAGCAATTCGCATTGCAGGATTTCGCGCGTTTGCGCGTCCAGCGCGGCGAATGGCTCGTCCATCAGGAGCACTTCCGGGTCATAGGCGAGGCTGCGGGCGATCGCCACGCGTTGCTTCATGCCGCCGGAAAGTTCGGCGGGATAATGGCGGGCGAAATCGCCCAGGCCAACCAAATCGAGAAAATGCAGGGCGATCTCGCGCCGCTCCTTCGCGGCAATGCCCTTGGCTTCAAGGCCGAACTCGACATTGCCTTGCGCCGTCAGCCAGGGGAAAAGCGCGTATTGCTGGAAGACCACGCCGCGATCCAGCGACGGCCCGGTGATTGGCTTGTTGTCCAGCAGGATTTCCCCCTTGTCCGGATGGCTCAAACCGGCGAGCAGATCCAGCAAGGTAGATTTGCCGCAGCCGCTTGGCCCGACGATCACCATGAATTCGCCATCGGCGACATCCAGCGATACATCGGTCAGGGCGATAAACGCCTCGTCCTGATGCCGGGAATGAAAGGTCTTTTGCACATTGCGGATGGAGAGTCTCGTTTGTCCCGTCGTCATGGCAGTTTTCCGAAAAATGTGGGGGATTCCTGTTTTTCACGCTGGTACCGGAAGAGCAACCAGCGCGAAAAACAGGTGTCCGGGCCAGCTTCAGGCAAGTTTCTTTCTGGCGTCATTTCCCTATCCGGCCTTCTCCAATATTTGCTCAACCGCCGTACCCTTGAAAAAATCCGGGTTGTTGGCGGTATAGAACTCGTAGGGTTTCTCCGAGACCATGTGTCGGAAATTTTCCGCGCTGATCGCGCCCTCCTCCACCAGTTGCCAGGTGTCGAACAGCATTTCGTCGCCATCGGGCACGTCCCAATGGCCGAAATCGGAGGAATAGAGCACATTGACTTGCGTGTTCAATGGCGTGGCCCTGGTGTTGAAGGCGTTGACCACCGTGCGGTCGTCCGCCTCGTTGCCGAAATAGAAATTCGTCACCCAGCAATCCCGAATATCTTCGATGGAATGAATGTCCGCCAGCGCGAAATCGTCCAGTTCCTCCGGTCGGGGCGAATTGCGGCTGAAGAGACCGATGTTGTTCTGGATCACTTCTTCCCGGCTGTAGTCGCGCCCTTGCGCCAGATCACCGCCGAATTGCCGGAAGAATTCGTAATAGACATCCGGGTCGATGCGTTCCGGGTTGTAATGGTGCACGCTCTGGCGGTTGCGTTTCTGGTAGCGGTCGACCAAATGGGTGAACACCTCCGCGCCCCAGGAAGCGCCGCCTTCCAGAAGCGCCACGCGCAGTTTCGGAAAACGGCGCGTCACGCCGCCGAAGAAAAGCGCCTTGGCAAAGGCTTGCGAAGCGTCGGCGAAATGGCCGATGTGGTTGAACATGTAATTGCTGATGGAAGCGCGTCCCGACCAGCCCATCGAAACGGTGTGCGTGGTGGGATTCACGCCCAGTTCCACGGTTTTCGCCCAGAAGGGGTCGTAATCGTATTCGCTGTCGATAGCGAGAAAATCCAGCCATTGCGCGTGCCAGGCGACTTCCGGGAATTGTTCCGGCGGATATTTCTCGGCCAGCGCGCGGATGGGACGCCGTACCGCGCCGGGGATGATGGCGGTCTTGAGTCCCAGCGTCCTGACCGCGAATTCCAGTTCCTCAATGCCTTCCTGCGGCGTGTGCAGCGGAATGGCGGCCACGGGGGTGAGGCGGTCGGCATAGGGACGGTACAAATCCGCATGGTAATGATTGAGCGCCCGGCACAGGACCTGGCGCAGATTGCCCCGCCCGGAATGCTGCGGGAAGAGGGAGAAATTGGGATACACCACGGCAAAATCGCTGCCCTGTTCCTGCAAGCGTTCGTAGAGCAGGGCGGGCAATCCCGCCGTGGCGAGGTCGAGCGTGTTGGCGGCGGGCAGCACCCAATAGGGCGGGCGGAAAGCGCGCTGACGCTGCCGTTCCGCCGCTGAAAGCTGGAACCAGCGGGCGAAGAGGGCGCTGCCCTCTTTCCGGAAGGCGCGGAATTCATCCACGGATTGCGCGCCGCCGTATTTGTGCACGTAGTCTTCCAGAAGCGGGCTGAATTCATTGGTGTGCACATCCGT
>JAISME010000147.1 GCA_031276915.1 Zoogloeaceae bacterium | reverse complement strand
CGGCGGCGTTGGGCAGGTTGCGGATCATGTCCAACTGGATTTCTTCCGGCGCCTCGAAGCCGAAGGTCGCCAGGTTGCCGATGTTGAGCTTGATGATCTTGTGCCCTTCTTCTTCCATCTGCCGCGCCTCTTCCAGCACCGGGCCGCGAATGTCATAGCAGACATCGGCGAGTTTTTCTGATTTCAAAATGGGGTTCATGAAGATATTCCTGGCATTTTCCTGTTTCCCCAAAAGGGAGGTGGCCGACGGCAAAAGACCATAATCCTACTTTAAGCGAAGGAACACTGCAATTTCTGGCGCATTACAAGGCGTTCGGTTGGCAAGGAGTGTCAGCTAAAGCATACGCCGCCCGGCGCGATTTGCCCGATGAAAAATATCCCGCTGCGCACACCGAATTCTGTATACAAAATATATTTTTATTCACAAAAATATTTTATTGGTTTTTACGGTATTTTTTGCCAAGAAAACCAATTTTTATATTTAAATATAAAAATATGAAAAAAATCATGAATTGCTTATGCCCCAAACTGGTTCATGAGCCATTCTTTTGAATGGATTTATGCACCACAAGCGGGAACAGGGCAGAACAGGATAATTCAACGCATGGTCATTCCCCGCGCCTGTTGGGCATTGCGGGGCAGGGCGGCGGGTTTGGCATACTCCTTGCCTTAAAGGAAGCCAGAACGCTTTAACCACAAGGAGTATGGGAATGCCTTCCAAAACCTCGCGGGGTCACGACAAAAGGCCTCTGTCCGACAAGAAAGCCCTGCCGCCCGAAACACAGCGCATTATCGACGAACACGGCCTCAAATATGTATTGACCCAGTTCGTAGACATCCACGGCGTCGCCAAAACCAAATCGGTGCCGGTCAGCAGTCTGGCGGACGCGATTCGCAGCGGCGCGGGGTTTGCCGGATTTGCGATCAGTGGCATGGGCATGGAACCGCACGGGCCGGATTTGCTGGCGTTTGGCGACCTGTCAACGCTCCTGCCCCTGCCGTGGCAGCCGGGTTACGGGCGCGTGGTGGGCATCTGTCGGGTGAACGGCAAACCGCATCCCTATGACACCCGCTATGTGCTGCAACGGCAGATTGAGCGCCTGCAAGAGCGTGGATGGCATTTGAATACCGGATTGGAGCCGGAATTCAGCCTTTTCCTGCGCAATGCCGACGGCAGTTTGGGTACGGTGGATAAAAGCGACTCGCTGGATAAGCCCTGTTACGACTACAAGGGGCTTTCGCGTTCGCGGGAATTCCTGGAGCGCCTGACGGAATCGCTGCAACAGATCGGTTATGACATTTTCCAGATCGATCACGAAGACGCCAGCGGGCAGTTCGAGATCAATTACACCTACAGCGAGGCGATGGAATCGGCGGATCGTTTCGTGCTTTTTCGCATGGCCGCCAGCGAAATCGCCAACAGCATGGGCATGATCTGTTCCTTCATGCCCAAGCCGAATCCGCAACGGGCGGGCAACGGAATGCATTTCCACCTTTCCATCGCGGATAAAAAGGGCAACAATCTTTTTCATGATGACAAGGACAAAGGCAACATGGGCTTGTCGAAACTCGCCTATCATTTTACCGCCGGTTTGCTGAAACACGCGCCCGCCCTGTGCGCCTTTGCCGCGCCGACGGTCAACTCCTACAAGCGGCTGGTCGTGGGGCGTTCGCTTTCGGGCGCGACCTGGGCGCCGGTATTCATCACCTACGGCGCCAACAACCGTTCCGCGATGATTCGCATCCCTTACGGGCGTCTTGAATATCGCCTGCCGGATTCGGGTTGCAATCCCTATCTCGTGAGCGCCGCGATCATCGCCGCCGGGCTGGATGGCATCGACCACGAACTTGATCCCGGCTTGCCCTGCAATGAAAATCTCTACAAGATGGGCGTGGAAAAAATCGTCTCGCGCGGCATCGAAATCCTGCCGCAATCCTTGAACGAGGCCATCCACGCGCTGGAATACGACGCCTTGTTCCGGCGTGACCTCGGCAACGAGATCATCAACGAATTCATCAAGGAAAAGCGCATGGAATGGGTGGAATACAACCGCTACGTTACCGATTGGGAAGTCAAGCGGTATGCCGAGTTTTTCTGAAGAATCGCCTTTACATCAAAACAGGAGAGGAATGTGCCATGTGTGGAATTGTGGGTCTTTATCTGAAAAATCGCGCGCTTGAGCCGCGACTGGGACAGATTTTCGAACCGATGCTGCTCGCCATGACGGATCGCGGCCCGGACAGCGCCGGGTTCGCCATTTATGGCGATGAAGTTGGCGCGGGCGTCATCAAGCTCACCGTGCAGGTCGATGATGTCGATTACGACTGGAAGCCGCTCGTCGCGGCGCTGGAAAAGCGTCTGGGAACTTCCCTGGACTGGTTTCAGAACGCCACCGCCGCCGTCATCAAGACTACGGCGGATGAGGCCGGAATCCGCGCCGCGCTCGCCGAATTCGCGCCGGAAGTCCATGTCATGAGCGTGGGACAAAGCATCGAAATCCTGAAGGGCGTCGGTTTGCCCAGGGAAATTACCGAACGCTTCACCTTGAAGAAGATGCAAGGCTCGCACATCATCGGTCATACGCGCATGGCCACGGAAAGCGCGGTGACGATGGAAGGCAGCCATCCTTTCTCAACCGGGGCCGATCTTTGCCTCGTGCATAACGGATCGCTCTCCAATCACAGCCGTCTGCGCCAGGAATTGCGCCGGGAAGGCATGGCTTTCGAGACGGACAACGATTCCGAGGTTGCCGCCGGTTATCTGACCTGGCGTCTGCAAAAAGGCGATTCGCTCGCCACGGCCCTGGATGGCGCCTTGAAAGACCTGGACGGGTTTTTCACCTTTGCGATTGGCACGAAAAACGGTTTTGCGGTCATCCGCGACCCGATCGCCTGCAAACCCGCCGTGTTGGCCGAAACCGACGACTATGTGGCGATGGCTTCCGAATACCAGGCGCTTGCCAGCCTGCCGGGCATCGAAAACGCCCGCGTCTGGGAGCCGGAACCGGCCACGCTGTACGTCTGGGAACGCCAGTAGACTTTCTTCATGGACACCAAAAGGATCAGCAACGATGAAAACCGTAGATTTATCCACCGCCACGGTGCGCGAATTGAACCAGGCGTTGCATGACGAAGCCCGGCAGCTTTCGGAACGCGCATGGACAGTGACGCATCCGGCGGGCAAGCACAACATCGCCTGCGGCATTGACCAGACGTTGAACGTCGACATCCAGGGTCACGCGGGTTACTACTGCGCCGGCATGAACAAGAAAGCCGACATTACCGTGCATGGCAATGTCGGCGTCGGCGTGGCGGAAAACATGATGTCCGGCAGCGTGCGTGTAAAAGGCAGCGCCTCGCAATCGGCGGGCGCGACCGCGCATGGCGGCATTCTGATTATCGAGGGCGACGCGGGCGCGCGTTGCGGCATTTCGATGAAAGGCGCGGATATCGTCGTCAAGGGCAACATCGGTCACATGAGCTGTTTCATGGGACAGGCCGGACGCCTCGTCGTCTGCGGAGACGCGGGCGACAATCTGGGCGATTCGCTCTATGAAGTGCATATCTACATCAAGGGCAAGGTGAAGTCGCTCGGTTCGGATTGCGTTGAAAAGGAAATGCGCGCCGAGCATCTGGCTGAACTGAAGGGCTTGCTGGAAAAGGCCGGGTTCAACGAAGACCCGGCAAGCTTCCGGCGCTATGGTTCCGCCCGCGAGCTTTATAACTTCAAGGTCGACAACGCCGCAGCGTATTGAGCGAACTTTCCCGAACCCAGGAACTTTGACGAGAACGGAAACCGAAATGAGCAATTCCTCCTACCTCCTGCGCGAATCCGCGACCTTTGACCGGCTGGCCATCCAGGAAATCCAGCGCGCCGCCGAAACCGGCATTTACGACATTCGCGGGGGCGGAACCAAGCGCCGCGTTCCCCACTTCGACGATCTTCTGCTTTTGGGCGCGAGCATTTCACGCTATCCGCTTGAAGGGTATCGTGAAAAATGCGGCACGGATGTCGTGCTGGGCACACGCTTCGCCAAGAAACCGCTGCATCTCAAGATTCCCATCACCATCGCCGGGATGAGTTTCGGCTCGCTTTCCGCGCAGGCCAAGGAAGCCCTGGGACGCGGCGCTTCCATCGTCGGCACCAGCACCACGACCGGCGACGGCGGCATGACGCCCGAAGAGCGCGGGCAGTCCAAACAATTGGTCTATCAATACCTGCCTTCGCGTTACGGTATGAATCCCGACGATCTCAGGAAGGGCGACGCCATTGAAGTCGTGCTTGGCCAAGGCGCCAAACCTGGCGGCGGCGGCATGTTGCTGGGCATGAAAGTCACCGAGCGCGTTGCCGGAATGCGCACCTTGCCGGTCGGCATCGACCAGAGGAGCGCCTGTCGCCACCCTGACTGGACCGGGCCGGACGATCTTGCCATCAAGATCGCCGAATTGCGCGAGATCACCGACTGGGAAAAACCCATCTACGTGAAGATCGGCGCGACCCGCACCTATTACGATGTCAAACTCGCCGTCAAGGCGGGCGCGGATGTGATTGTGCTGGACGGGATGCAGGGCGGCACGGCGGCGACGCAGGAGGTGTTCATCGAACACGTCGGCATCCCGATCCTGCCCGCGATTCCCTTGGCGGTGCAAGCCTTGCAGGAAATGGGGATGCACCGCAAGGTCCAGCTCATCGTCTCCGGCGGCATCAGGAATGGCGCGGATGTCGCCAAGGCAATGGCCCTGGGCGCGGACGCCGTTTCCATCGGCACGGCGGCGCTGATCGCGCTGGGCGACAATCATCCCAGCCTGGACCCGGAATTGAGGAAGATTGGTTCAGCGGCGGGCTTCTACGATGACTGGCAGGATGGCAAGGACCCTGCGGGCATCACCACGCAAGACCCGGAACTTTCCAAACGACTTGATCCCGTGCTGGCCGGTCGGCGGCTTGCCAACTATTTGCGCGTCCTGGTGCTGGAGGCGCAGACCATGGCGCGCGCTTGCGGCAAATCCCATCTGCGCAATCTGGACACCGAAGACCTCGTGGCGCTTTCCGTTGAAGCCGCCGCCATGGCCCGCGTGCCGCTGGCTGGAACAAGCTGGATACCGGGACAGACCGCTTTCTAACGGTTTCGCTCCCCCGCGCAAATCCCCGGAAAGTTTGCGCGGGGCGGGGCGATGCAGGAGCGAATCATTTTTCCATAAATCCTTTTTCCTCAACCCCTCCCTTCAAGGAAATTGCCATGTCCAAAGCCAATGATTGCCTTACCCTGAAAAAGTATTTCATTCCGATACTTTCCATTTTCCTCCTGTGTGTCTTTTCGCCCGCCGCCCTGGCCGCGGAAGAGGCGCTGGATACCGGAACCACCGCCTGGATGATGACCGCCGCCGTGCTGGTCATCATGATGTGCCTGCCGGGCTTGGCCATGTTCTACGCGGGCATGGTTAACGCGAAGAACACGCTCTCGGTGTTCTCGCAATTCTTTGCCACGGCGGGCGTCATCGCCGTCCTCTGGGTCGTGTTCGGGTACAGCGTGGCTACCGACACAACGGGCATGGAAAAGGGCGTCTTCAACCTGCACAGCTTCATCGGCGGCTCTTCGGCCTTTTTCCTCAAGCATCTGACGCCGGACAGCATCTCCGCCGGAATGCCGGAAAGTGTGCTGATTACCTTTCTCCTGTCCTTTGCCATCATTACCCCGGCGCTGATCGCGGGCGCTTTTGCCGAGCGGATGAAATTCGTGAGCGCAGTACTTTTCATGGCGCTGTGGTTTTCCTTTGTCTACGCGCCCATATCGCACATGGTCTGGGGCGGCGATGGGTCGCTGATGGCCAACTGGGGCGTGCTCGATTTCGCGGGCGGCACGGCGGTGCACATCAATTCCGGCATTGCGTCGCTGGTTGCCTGTCTTGTCATCGGCAAGCGCAAGGATTATCCGCAACGCCTGATGCCGCCGCATAATCTGACCATGTGTCTGGCAGGCGCGGCGCTGGTGTGGATAGGCTGGTTTGGCTTTAACGCCGGTTCCGCCGTTGCCGCCAATGGCACGGCGGGCATGGCCATGCTCAATACCCAGGTCGGCGCCTGCGCGGGCATTCTGGGCTGGATGGGCTTTGAATGGCTGAAGAACAAGCGCCCCAGCGCCTTGGGGATCGCTTCCGGCGGCTTGGCGGGCCTGGTTGGCATCACCCCTGGTTGCGCCTTCGTCAGCCCCCTGGGCGCCATCGCCATCGGCATTGTCTCCGGCATCGCCTGCTTTTTCTTTGTCGCCATCGTAAAACGCAAATACGGTTACGACGACACCCTGGATGTTTTCGGACTGCACGGCGTTGGCGGCATTGTCGGCGCGATTCTCACCGGCGTATTCTGCCTGCCCGCCCTGGGCGGTTACGCGGAATCGGCGGAACTCGTGCCGCAAGTCATCGCCCAGGTCAAAGGCGTGCTGTTTACGATACTTTATTGTGGCAGCATCAGTTGGGTGTTATTGACCCTTATCGACAAAACCATCGGCCTGCGCGTCGACCCGGAAGTTGAATCCACAGGTCTGGATCAATCGGAACATTCCGAGAACGCCTACAACCTGTAATCCCGGATGAAGCCGCACGTGATAAATCGGCGCTTTTTTGAGATAAATGCGCTGAACTTGCCGATCTTGCGCCAATCTCATGAGACATGCATTCCCTTTCGGGCAAAATATTCGCGGGCGTCCCTGGGCGGCGGGTTGGGCAACAGATCGAGGCGGACGGCTACGGGCATGAATGTTATTCCGTGTCCGTTGCGACGCATGGAACAAGCGTTTGTAGGGGCGGGTTTCAAACCCGCCCCTACATGGCGAACGGGATACCCCCTTACTTCTTCATCTCCACCACCAACCAATTGATATCGCGCGGATGCACGATTTTTCCATCCCGCGCCGCGTCATCTCATCCTCCCGCTTCTTTTCGCGCCGCGCTGGTTGCCTCCACGTCCTGCCAATTCACTTCCACCGTTTTTCCTGGCCCTTCTTCGAGCAATACGTAGAATTTTCCTTCCGGGTGGGGGAAGCGGATTTGGCCTTGGCGGTTGAGTCTTGTGGAGAGGAGGGTTTCGCCGTGGTCGTTGCTGACTTCGATCGCCGTGCCGTCCATGTAGCGCGTCTCGCCGCTGCCGAAGGTTGCGCCTTGACAGAGGATTTCCGCGCCTTCGCTCCAGCATGTCAATGAGGAATCCCAGCCTTCATCGCTCTTTTGCGCGGGTTCTGCCTTGGCGAGAAAGCGGGCGAGCGATGGCGAGAGGCGGGGGATTTCCAAAGCGGTTTGGTGGACTTCGCCGTTCCAGCCTTCTACGGTGAGCCAGATTTGTTCTTCTGGTTGGAAGGCGGGCGGGATGGGGATATTCGCGGTGCGCAGGTGCTGGCCCTCAAAGGCAATGCTGGAGGCCCTCAATGATCGGGGTTTGCGCGCTTGCAGGTAGGCGGAGCGAATTTGGGGATGCGCGGCGTCGGAGAAACGTAGCTCAAATGCCTTCATCACCGCGCCGCTTTTGCCTTGTTTGGGCGCATCGGGTTCCACTTCGGCGAGGGTGAAATCCCAGGGGCCGACCTTGCCGGATACCGCGTCTTCGCGCAGCACAGGCCAAGGGTCGATGCGCCACGCAAAGAGCAGGAAGAGGCAGGGCAAGAGGAGGAATGCGCTCCAAATTGCTCTCCTTGCGAGGCGTGAAGTCTGTGTGATTACGGAAGCCGAACGCAAGGAACAACGCGAAGCGGTCGACTACGCAAGGACTTCTGTCGCGCTTGAAGGATTCCATTACCTTCCTCAATATGAAGAAAAGGCACAACAGTTTATCGATGGTGAGATAGATTCTGACGCGCTCACAGAATACGCATTGCGCCGGGTTCGTGAAAGCTTGTCCGACAGGCCATGAACCGTGAACAAATTGAAGCTGTCTGTACGGCCAACCGGATACGTGAACTACGGCTCAATCCGGTTCATGGCAAATTTGACGCGGCGCACCTGAAAGAAATCAACCGGCGCATTTTCCAGGACTTGCCGGGCCTGGGTTTCCCCGAAGTAACGCCAGGCCAGTTTCGTCCTCCTGTTCCCGCTGGCCTGGACTGGATCAAGACCCGTTCGCTGGAAAGCGTAAGCGCGACCTCGTGCGTGGCCTATTCGCGCATGGATGACGCGGCACAGGCGCAACTCGACAGGATTCTGGAACAGCAGGCCAACCCGGAAGGACTGAAGGCGCTCAAGACAGCGGAATTCACCCGCGCCATCGGCGAACTGTACGCGGAAATCGACTATATCCACCCGTTCAGGGATGGCAACAGCCGCACCCTGCGCGAGTTTACCCGGCAGCTTGCGGAGGCATCCGGCTACCGCATCGACTGGGCGCGGTTCAACCGGCAACCTGCGGGACGCGACATCCTCTACATTGCCCGCGACCTTGACGTCAACAAGCTGGCCGTTCCCCATATACAAGACCTTGGCGCCAGGCGCGATGTAATGGTACACGCTCGACGTTTTCAGCAAGAATCGGAACCTGTCCGATCTATTGCGCGACGCCATCCGGCCAGGCCGGGCGGTCGCGTTTGAACAATTGCCGGAAAATGAAGCCCTGGAAGCGCACCCGGAGCTGAACGAAGCCTTCAGGACCCTGCACAGGGCCGGGCAATACTTCAAGGCAAGAATGCCGGACAACGCATCGGGACAGGAAACGGCGTTGAAGACAGCAAGGGACCGCATCCAGGCGCGGCTGGACGAGGGAGAGACCACGTGGCTTCAAGCCTGCCCAGGCAAGCAGAAGAAAAGAAGCGCCCTCCCGCCAGGACAAGAGATGATCCTGATCCGGAACGGCAAGCATCCCGCGCCGTCCCGTGGTTTACCACGCCTGTTCCGGGGCAATCAATCCGCAAGGCATTCCAGCAGGGGACCAAGAAGCGTCTCCCGCCAATGGTGGAAACGGGCGTCCAGGACTTCATGGGGGTCATCCCGCCACGCGCCGCGCAGGGCAAGGGACCACCAGGGGTCCAGTTCACCGCGTTCCTGGAAATCGCTCCACCAGGTCTGGCGTCCCTTGTTTTCACCTTCCGTCGTCCATGCCCAGGCCGTCCTGGGATAAAAACGCAATGGCGTCGCCTGGCCCTCGCGCCAGGCGGCGAACCACGCCAGCAGGGCGGCGCGCGCCGCATTCCGCGGCAGGGGGCGGAAACGGAATATCCGGTCACGGGCGACATGCAGGGTTTCGTTTTCCGGCCATCGGCCATCGGCCAGCACGCAGAGGTGATCCAGCCAGGCGGCAAGGTAGTCGCCAGCCCGGGCCTCGGCATAGCGATAGCGCAAAAGCCCCGTGGCGGTGACATCGCCGATTCGCGCGAAACTGTCGAAGCCGTCCAGGCAAAGGCGGAATTCCAGCGGTTCGTCCCGGAGCGCCTCCAGACGGGGACGCAGGCGGCGCGCGTAATCCGCGAGGCTGGCGATTTCCGCCCCGAGCAGGTCATCGCCCAGGCGGCCTTCCGGCCATTCCGGCCCGGCGCGGGCGGCATCCACCAGGGCATCCGTCTCCAGTCCGGACAGGGCAAGGGGCAAAAGACGCCTGGCCAGCCGGTCCCGCGCCGGAAAGTCGGCGAGCAGCGGTTCCTCGTCTTCCGTCTCCCCTTCGGCCTGCGCCAGGGCAAGCCCCACGCGCCTGAGCAACGCCCGGGCCGGGTGCCGGAAAAAACGCTGGAGCTCGGCAAGGGTCGGGGAAGGAAGCTGTCCGTCCGGCAGGGGCGCGTCGAAGAAGGGCGCCGGATTTGTCCGCCTTGCGCCGGCCTGCCGATTCAGGGCGTCAGCATAGGCCGCGTCGTAGCCGACGAGCCGGGCGTCCCCTGTGCCTTTTGCGTCCTTTGCGTCTTTTCGGGAATCGCTGAAATAAAGGGGTGAAAAAGCCTGGAGCGGATGCGTCGCCACGAAGCGTTCGGGCGCGGCCCCGGTGGCGCGGCACAGGAATTCCAGGAACCCGGAGACCAGGATCGAGGGCGGCAGGGGTGCGTCGTCCCGCTGGCCGCGACCGGTATAGCCCAGGTAGAGGCCATCGCGGGCGGCGAGGATCAAATCCAGGAAAAGATTGCGGTCGTCGTCGCGCCGCTGGCGATCCCCGGGACGCGCCTCCAGCGTCGTGAGATCGAATTCCAGCGGACGCCCGGCGCCCGGAAAGACGTCGTTGCCGAGATCCAGCAGGCAGACCAGGCGGTACGGCAGGGCGCGCAAGCTGGGGAGCGCGGCAAAGACAATCCCGCCGGACGGAACACCGCCATGCGGCGCGTCCCGGAAGGCGGCGACAAGCGCCGCGTGTGCGGCCTCGACGGGAATCAACGCGCGCGGACCAGCCTCCGCCATGTTGGCCGCCAGATCATCCAGCACCGCGTGAACCGCGCGCAGGGCGTCAGCCTCCCCGGCAGGGAGACGTTCTCCCAGCCAGTCGGCAAGCAGGGAGCGCCAGAGGCGCAGCCAGCCGGTCGCCGTATGAGACCGCGCGAGGGCGTCGACCAGGTTTTCCAGCCGCGCCAGCACGGACCAGAGCACGCCAAGCGTTTCCGCCGCCGGGCCGGAAAGGCCACCGGCGGGAATGACCCCCTGGAAAGGCAAGGCGTCCGCGGGCATGGCGTACCCCAGGAACAGCCGGGAAAGGGCGTCACGCCAGGTGTGGCGCTCTGTCCCGGGAAGCCCGGCGACTGTCCGCGCCGCGCCATCCAGCCCCCAGCGCATGCCTGCCGCATCGAGCGCGACGCGCAGGCGCTCCAGCTCCGGCTCCGGAAGTCCCAGGGCTGCGCTGACGGGCGGTTCCCGCAAGAGGGCGAAAACCGCGTGGGCGGGGAGCCGGGCGGGCGGCTTCGCCAGCTCCATGAGCGCCAGCAGGAAGCGGGCGACCGGATTGGCGCGCGCCGTGCCGCAGCCCGTGATGGCGCAGGGCAGGCGTTCTGTTTCCTCCGCGCCCGCGCTGAAGATGGCGTCGATCAGGGGCGCGGCGGCATCGAGATCGGGCAACGCGACCAGCACATCTGCCGGACGCAGCTCCGGATCGGCCTCGAAACGCTGCCGCAACTGGTCCCGCAGGATTTCCAGTTGCCGGGCAAGGGAATGCGCCACGTGGATTTCCACACTGCGGTCCGCGGCGTCGAGCGACCACGCGCCCGGCTCCGGCGCTTCGAGATCCAGGATGCTTTCCTGGAAACGCCGCAGCAGGGAAGGCGCGGCATCCGCCATGGGGGAAACGAAATGCGCGTGACTGTCATCAACGACATCCGGGAGTGCGTCGAGGATCAACCCGAAGAGCGCCTGCGTCTGGCGTCCCCATTCGGCGAGAAGCGGATAGCGATCGTCCAGGTAGTCGCCACGCCCGGCGCGCTCCAGCCGGTTTTGCCGCTTTTGCGCGACCAGCTCCAGCCAGTATTCACGGCAGGGATTGAGGAGGTAAAGGCGAACATCCATCCAACCGGCAAGCCGGGCGAGGATTTCGAGATAGAGCGGCGGCAGGGTGGGAAGCACGAAGACATGGACGGCTTCCGGCAACCCGGCGCGGGACGCGCCCGTATCGCCCAGCGCCGTCAGCGCCTCGAAGAACGCGTCGGAGGGATGGCGCGGCAAGGTTCCCAGGCTTTCCGCAAACCGTCGCCAGAGCGCCATTTGCCAGGCTTCATGCGCCGCGCCGGTGGATGGTGACGATTCCGGGCGCGCGAGGCCGGAGAACACCTGTTGTCCGCGGGACCACGCGGCCAGCCAGTCGGGACGGTAGGTCACGTAGGTCTCGAACAGGGAGGCGACACGACGGGCCAACTCCAGTCGCATGACCGGATCGGCGGCGCGCAGGTAGGCGTAAAGCGCCGGATGCGCCCGAAAATCCTCCGCTGCCCCAAGCAGGTGGAAAAGCCGCCATGCCGCCTTTTCCGGCGCGAAGGGCGAATCCTCCCGGACCGTGACCAGTTGCCCGATGCGTTGCCACAGCCAGGCGGCGAGGAAGGAAAACCGTTGCCCCGAGGCAACGCCAAGGGTCCGCGCCAGGGAAAGCTGCAAATCCCGCTTGACGGCCATGCTCGGGACAATGATTTCCTGCATGGCGAAAGGATCGTCCGGCGCGCGCGCCAATTCGGCGAGCAAGCCGGCCTTCAGCGTTTCATAGCGGTTCGAGGTATGAAGATGCAACATGGATATGGAATCGCGTTCAGTCCCGCGCGACCTCGCGCAGGGCGTCGATCAGGCGCGCCACGTCGTCCCCGGTATGCGCGGCGGAAAGCGAGATACGCAATCGCGCCGTGCCGGGCGGCACGGTGGGCGGACGAATGGCGACAACCCAGAGGCCACGCTCCCAGAGCTTCCGGGAAAGAACAAGCGCCGCTTCGTTCTCGCCGACGACCAGGGGCTGGATCGCGGTTTCCGAGGGAAGCAACCGCCAGGGCAGGCCCTCCACGCCCGCGCGCAGTTGCCGGACATGCTCCCTGAGACGGGCGCGCCGCGCGCCACCGCTGGCGATCAATTCCAGGCTTTGCAGGAGCGCCGCCGCGAGGGCAGGCGGTTGCGCGGTTGTGAAAATATAGCTGCGCGCCTTTTGCAACAGGTATTCGATCACCGTTTCCGAACCGGCCACGAACGCGCCGCCAACCCCGGCCGCCTTGCCCAGGGTGCCCATGAGCACGACACGGGAACGCGCGGAAACACCGCAGTGAGCAAGACTGCCCGCGCCGTCCGGCCCCAGCACGCCGAATCCGTGCGCGTCGTCTACCACCAGCCAGGCATCGAAGCGTTCCGCGAGGGCGAACAGTTCCGGCAGGGGGGCAAGGTCGCCGTCCATGCTGAAGACAGCGTCGGTGACGATGAGCTTCACCGGCGCGTCGCTCGCCGCGAGCAGGCGTTCCAGCGCGGCCATGTCGCAATGCGGATAGCGATGGCAACGCGCCCGCGAGAGCCGCGCCGCATCGATCAGGGAAGCGTGGTTCAGCCGATCGGCGAAGATGGCGTCCCCACGCCCGGCGGCCAGGGTGGGCGTGACCGCGAGATTGGCGAGATAACCGCTGGAAAAGGAAAGCACCCGCGCAAAGCCGGTGAAGGCGGCAAGCCGCCGCTCCAGTTCCTCATGCGGGCGCAGGTGACCATTGACGAGATGCGAGGCGCCCGCACCCGCGCCGTATTCCAGCGCGCTTCCGGCCAATGCCCGCGCGAGATCGGGATGCGCGGCCAATCCCAGGTAATCGTTGCTGGCAAAGGCCAGCATGTCGCGCCCTTCCACACGCACGCGCGGCGACGCCGCCGAGTCCAGGACACGCCGCCGTCGGGTCAGGCCCGCTTCGGCAACTCGCCGCAACTCGGCGGCAAGCCGGGACTCGGGGGAAAGGGAGGACAGGGAACTCGACCGCATGGCTTCCGCTATGGATTCATCCAAGACCGTTCACACGCTTTCACGCATGTCATTTCGCCGCTTGCCTGCGGATGTTTTCCAGGTATTCGCCAGTATCGGGCATCTGGCCCTGGCGCTGCGCGGTCCACAGGGTTTCGGCAAGGGTTTCAAGCAGACGGTGCTCGGCGGCGTGCGCGTCCATGCGCCGCAGAAGACGCGTGAAAACGGCGCGGATGCCGGGCGGATGGTCGATCGCCAGTTGTTCGGCAATGGCAAGATGCAGGGAAAGATGCAGGAACGGATTCATGACGCCTTCCTCCGGCGTCCAGTCCCGGCCCAGGGACGTTTCGGGATCGGCAAGCAGCGCGTGATGCTCCGGATGACGCAGGACGATGTCGGCGGCGGCCAGTTCCGCGCCAGCGAGCGGCAAACCACCCGCGCGCTTGCGCCAGACCTCGCAGAAAAAACGGCGTACCGCATCGCGGCTGGGAGCGAACATTCGGATTCCTTGTGGGACAACCTCCGGAACTTACTCGATTCTGCCGCCGCCGCCAAGGGAGGCGCGCGTCTCGAAGCATGTTCCGGGATCGGCGGGCGGGCGCGAAGACGGGAACCGGCGAAGGCGCCGGACCGACTTGCCGCGTTCGCTTCTGTGGTAGGATCGCGCTCCCGGAACCGGGCTTCCAAGGGAAACAAAGGAGAATCGAATTGTCCCTGTTCAAGGATAAAGGCCACAACAAGACGGTATATAAATTCTTTGGAATTCCATTTCTGACCAGGACCAGGGAAAAGTATGGGGAATGGTATTCCGAAAACAAATATTCCCTCTTTGGCCGCATAAGGTTCCGCCGCATAAACCAGAATACCTGCCTGCGCGCCATTGCCATATCGACGCATCAGTTACTGAACAAGATGTCTCTTCCAAACAACACGGTCGAGCTTCCCTGCGGCGTGAAATTCTACGTTCCCATGTATCCGGCTGACCGTATACAGTGCGACCAGGTCGAGCGCCGGCGTTTCTTCGAGCAGGATATTCTCGACGACCTGTCGCGCTACATCCCGGACGCCGCGGTCATTCTCGATGTCGGCGCGAACACCGGCAACCACAGCATCTACTGGGCAAGGATCCACAACGCGAAACGCGTGCACAGTTTCGAGCCGGTGCCGCTGACCTACGGAATCCTGTGCGAAAACATCCGGCTGAACGGGCTTGGGGATATCGTGATCCCGCACAATTTCGGTCTTGGCGACCAGGATGGCGACGCCAGAATCGAAAATTTCCCGGTTGACAATATCGGCGCGGCAAGGATCGGATACGCGGGAAACGATCGCGCCCCGACAGGATTGAAAGTCGCGCGTCTCGACAGCCTTGATCTTGGCGAGGAAAAAATAGATTTCGTCAAGATCGATGTCGAAGGTTTCGAGCGCCAGGCACTCGCCGGAATGGAAAAAACGTTGCGCAAACATATGCCCGCGGTGCTGGTTGAATCCTTTCGCGCCAATATCGATTTCACGAAGGAATTCTTCAAGGCCCTGGGTTATGGGGAAGCAATTCCCTACGAACAGGAAAACTATCTGTTCCTGCCAGACAAAGCCTGAAAACTTGCCGCGCGCCTCCCGTACCCGCGGCGTTCGCGAGCCGGACTCCGCCGGATTTTCCGGAACCATGCCACTGCCGTACAATATGCGCCCCGCGCTGTGCCCCGGACGTCATTCATCGAAAACAAACTCCGTTTGGAAACCTCCCCCTCCAGGGGGAATAACCTGGCCTGGGAAGGGTGCAACCCTTCCATGCTGTTTCGCCCGGTCACGGGCGTGGATTGAACATGTTGCGCATTACCGAGATCCGGCTTCCGCTGGAGCATTCCGAGGACGATCTGAAAGCCGCCGTGCTGGCCCGCCTGGGCGTCGCGGCGGATATGCTGGAACGTTTCGAAGTGTTTCGGCGCGCCTGTGACGCGCGCAAGGCGGAGCGCGTCGATTTCATCTACACCATTGACGCCGAAGTCCGGGATGAACCCGCGGTCAGGGCGCGTTGCGCGCGGGATCGCGGCATTGGCGTCACGCCGGACACGCGCTATCGCTTCATCGCCCGGGCGCGGCCTGGCGAGACGCGACGCCCGCTGGTGGTCGGGACGGGGCCGTGCGGGCTGTTTGCCGCGCTGGTGCTGGCGCAGATGGGATTCAGGCCGATCGTCGTCGAACGCGGCAAGATCGTGCGCGAACGCGCACGGGATACCTGGAAACTATGGCGACAGGGACGTCTGGACCCGGATTCCAACGTGCAGTTCGGGGAAGGCGGGGCCGGGACGTTTTCCGACGGCAAGCTTTTCAGCCAGATCAAAGACCCACGCCATCTGGGACGCAAGGTGCTCACGGAATTCGTGAAAGCGGGCGCGCCAGAGGAAATCCTGTACTTGAGCAAACCGCACATCGGAACCTTTCGCCTGGTCAAGATCGTGGAAAACCTGCGCGCCACCCTGCAGGAACTGGGCGCGGAAATTCGTTTCGGGCAGTGCGTGACAGACTTGCTGACCGAGGAAACAGCGGATGGACGCCAGACGCGCGGAGTGCGTCTGGCCAATGGAAAAACCCTGGCGGGCGATTTCGTGGTGCTGGCGATCGGACACAGCGCCCGCGACACCTTCCAGGCGCTTTTTGATGAAAACGATGTGCGCATGGAAGCAAAACCGTTTTCCATCGGCGTGCGTATCGAACATCCGCAAAACCTGATCGACCGGGCGCGCTTTGGCCGTTTTGCCGGGCATCCGCTGCTCGGCGCGGCGGACTACAAACTCGTACACCACGCGCGCAATGACCGGACGGTATACAGTTTCTGCATGTGTCCCGGCGGACAGGTGGTGGCGGCAACCTCGGAACCGTTCCGCGTGGTGACCAACGGCATGAGCCAGTATTCGCGCGCCGAGCGAAACGCGAACAGCGGCATGGTGGTAGACGTCTCCCCGGGCAGGGATTTCCCTGACACGCCGCTTGCGGGAATCGAATTCCAGCGCTTCTGGGAAGGCAAGGCATTCGAGGCGGGCGGTGGTTTCTACCGTGCTCCGGCGCAACTGGTGGGGGATTTCATGGCCGGACGGCCTTCCACGCGCTTCGGGGAAGTGCTTTCTTCCTACCAGCCCGGCGTGCGCCTCACCGACCTGGCGTTTTGCCTCCCCGGTTTCGTCGTGGACGCCCTGCGGGAAGCGCTGCCGGCCTTTGGCCGGAAAATCCGCGGCTTCGACATGGCCGACGCGCTGATGACCGGGGTGGAAACGCGTACCTCGTCGCCGCTGCGCATCCCGCGTGATCCCGAAACACTGCAGAGCGTAAACGTGCGCGGCCTCTTCCCGGCGGGAGAAGGCGCGGGCTACGCGGGCGGCATTCTGTCGGCGGCAGTGGATGGCATCCGGGCAGCCGAAGCCGTGGGAAAATCCATGGGTTCCCCGGTTCCTGTGGACAGCGATTCTCCCTGAACCCGCAACAGCGGAATTGCCGGTCAGTCAAGCCGCCCCCCCCCAATATCGAAAGAGAGGAATTGAATGATGCCGTATCTTCCCGTAAAGCGCGTCCTGGCGGGTGGCGCGGTTTTCCTCGCGCTCGCCTTGCCGACAGGGATTGCTTTCCCGTTCGTCCATGCCCAGGAACGCGCGACCGAAAACGCTCTCCCGGCCACGAGAGAGGCCGAGGCCCTGTTCGACGAGGGGACCGCGTTCGCGGAAATGGAATCCTGGCAGGCAGCGCTTGCGGACTACGAATTGATCGAACAAAAATTCGGCACGACCGGGGATGCCGAAACGCTGCAATGGGTTGCCCGCGCGCTGGTGGGCAAGGGCATCGCGCTGGAGGCAATGGGAATGCCCGGACCGGCGCTGGCGGCATACGACGAAGTCGTCAACCGCTTTGGCGAAGCGACCTCTCCCGCCATTCGTGAACAGGTCGCCAACGCGCTCATGAACCAAGGGGCGTTCTGGCTGGAACACGCGGAGCATGAAAAAGCCGCCGCCGCGTTCGAGGCCATCGACCGGCGCTTCGGCCAGGATGCCGCGCCCGTGATTCGGGAGATCGTCGCGCGCGCGCTTTCGGACCAGGGCATCGCCATCTACAACCAGGACAGACGCGGGGAGACCATCGCGCTTTATGACCGCCTTGAAGCGCGTTTCGAAAACGAGACAAATCCCGCGATCCGGATTCATCGCGCCCGCGCGCGCTTCAACAAGGGCGTGATCCTGGAAAACATGGAAAATTTCGACGCGGCTTTTGACGCCTACTCCGAGCTTGAACGACTGTTCGGAAAGGATGACAACCCCGACATGCGGAAATGGATCGCCTTCGCCGGGGCACGAAAAGGCGAGGTTCGCGGCTTGCAGGGCCGCCACGCGGAGGCCATCGTCCTCTATGACCAGGTCGCGCAACGCTTCGGACAGGACGACAACCCCGGCGTGCGAAGCGCGGTCGCCGCCGCGCTGACGGGCAAAGGCGTGACGCTGAATGAACGCCTGCATGACCCGGCAGGCGCCCTGGAAACCAGTGAGCGCGTGTTGCGCCAATACTGCGCAAACGTGGAAGACCGGCCCGGGGACACATGCGACCGCGCCCTGGGCAACACCGTCGAACCCCTGATTCTCCTCGGCAGGACGCCCGAGGCGCTGGCGCGAATCAGAACCATCCGGGAGCAGTCGCCCGCGGGAAGCCTCCGGATCGCCGTGATGACGTTTCTCGCGTGGCTCATCGAATCCGGCGAATACGCGCAGGCGGATGTCGTCGCGGACATTCGCGCCATCGCGCCAGACGCATCGGTCTCCTGGCTCTTCAATTCCATGCGCCCCCTCATGGAACGCCAGCCCGAACCCAGAAAGACCCAGGCAAGGTGTTTTGCCGAGTTTTTCGAAGATCACCGCAATGCCGACATTCTGGAATCCTGCCTTGATCCAGCGGACGGCAATGGTTCCTCCTGAGCCTGGAAACCGCGCTGGCGCGCTGCCTGTCCCTGCCGCGTGACCCGGAAATGCTTTAAGCATCACAAATCCACCCGCCAGGCGCCGCTACCAAGGTGATGCACCATAACAGAACAGGACAAACATCCCCCCCTGCCCCCTTGCGCGATGACTCCCATCGCCGTGGGCCTTCGCAATGACGTTCGCGTTTTTGACATTGTTGTTCCAGTGCCGCCGCCAGCTCTCCGGGCGTGTGCCTGCCAAAGAGGCGGGTTCCCCTGGATGGTCGATTTCGCCATGCCATACCGGGATCCGAGCGTACCGCCGTTACTGCGTTCGGAGCCGTATCTACATGCCACAGACTTTTACATGCGGCTTTGCCTTGACGTATAATCGCCGGGTTTTATCACGGTTCAACGTAGGGATCAGCGCTATGAGCAATCAAGGAAAAATGGACTGCGGCAGAAGGCGGCTGATCGTCGCTACCGCGGCGGTTGGAGGGTCGGGTGTCCTGGCGGCTCTGGTGCCGTTCGTGTCTACCCTGCTTCCATCCGAACGGGCAAAGGCAGCCGGCGCTCCCGTTGAAGTGGACATCAGCAAGCTGGAAGCTGGACAGATGATTACCGTGGAATGGCGCGGCAAGCCGGTCTGGGTCATGCGCCGCACCAAGGAGATGCTGGAAACCCTGGCGACGCTGAACAGCGAACTGGCGGATCCCGATTCCGCGAAGGCGGAACAGCCGCCCTACTGCAAGGGGATGGAACGAACCATTCCCAACCAGGATCCGGCGGTGCTGGTCATGGTGGGAATCTGTACGCACCTGGGATGCTCGCCGACCGCCAAGTTCAGGGCAGGCACGGAAGAGAGCATGCCCGCCGACTGGAAAGGCGGCTTCCTGTGTCCCTGCCACGGCTCCACTTTCGACCTGTCCGGCCGCGTGTTCAAGAACAAGCCCGCGCCGACCAACCTGCCGGTCCCGCCGTACAAATATTTGTCCGAAACGCGCATCATCATTGGCGTAGATACCGAGGGGGCATGAAGATGGCTGCGAACACCAATTCCGAGAAATACAAATCCGACGGTTCGCTTATTGGCAACCTGCTGGAATGGGTCGATGCCCGTTTTCCCGCGACTTCTCTGTGGCGTACTCACCTTGCTGAGTATTACGCGCCAAAGAACTTCAATTTCTGGTATTTCTTCGGCTCCCTGGCGCTTCTGGTACTGGTGCTCCAGGTGGTGACCGGCATCTTTCTGGTCATGCACTACAAGCCGGATGGCTCCCTGAATGCGAACGGCATTCCAGTGGCGTTCGCCAGCGTAAACTACATCATGTATGACGTTCCCTGGGGCTGGCTGGTGCGCTACATGCATTCGACTGGCGCATCCGCATTCTTCATCGTGGTGTACCTGCACATGTTTCGCGGCATTCTCTATGGTTCCTATCGGAAGCCGCGCGAACTGATCTGGGTTTTCGGCGTCCTGGTTTTCCTCTGCCTGATGGCGGAAGCCTTCATGGGTTACCTGCTGCCATGGGGACAGATGTCACTCTGGGGTGCGCAGGTCATCATCAATCTTTTCAGCGCCATTCCCGTCATCGGCGACCCGTTGACCATCTGGATTCGTGGTGATTTCGTGATTGGCGACGCCACACTCAACCGTTTCTTCTCCTTTCACGTCATTGCCGTGCCGCTGGTGCTGATTGGCCTCGTGGTGGCGCATCTTCTGGCCCTACACGAGGTCGGCTCCAACAATCCGGACGGCGTGGAGATCAAGGAGCGTAAAAATGAGAAAGGCATTCCGCTTGACGGCATTCCGTTCCATCCCTACTACACGGTGAAGGACATCGTCGGCGTAGTGGTGTTCCTGATGGCGTTCTCGGCGGTGATCTTTTTCGCGCCGGAAGGCGGCGGCTATTTCCTGGAATACAACAATTTCTTCCAGTCCGACCCCTTGAAAACACCGCCTCACATCGCGCCTGTCTGGTATTTCACGCCGTTCTATTCGATGTTGCGCGCGATGGTATGGAATTTCTTCTGGCTGGACGCCAAGCTGTGGGGGGTAATTACCATGGGCGCGGGTGTGGTGATCCTGGCCTTTTTGCCCTGGCTGGATCGCAGCCCGGCAAAGTCCATCCGCTATCGTGGTCCGATCTTCAAGATTCTGCTTGCGATCTTCGTGTTCGCTTTCCTGATCCTGGGTTTCCTGGGAACCAAGGCGCCGGGATATTACTTTTTCGGGTACCAGCCGCCTGAAAAGGGATCCAGTCTGCTGTCCATCCTTTTGTCCGGCGACATCATTGCCCAGGTTTTCACTGCCTATTATTTCCTCTTCTTCCTGACCATGCCGATCTGGTCGAAGATCGACAAATGCAAACCCGTACCGGAAAGGGTCACCTGGAAATGAATACCATGCGTAACCTGAAAACGTTGCTGGTCGTCCTGCTGGCGGCGCCCGCCCTGGTCTTTGCCTCGGATGCCGGTCTCAAGCTGGATCGCGCGCCGGATGTTTCCACGGATAAAGCCGCGCTGCAAAACGGCGCCAAACTCTTCGTGAATTACTGCCAGGGCTGCCATGGCCTTTCCGCCATCCGCTACGCCCGGCTGCAGGAAATCGGCCTTACGGAGCAACAGATCATCGACAATCTGATGTTCACCTCCGACAAGATCGGCGAACCGATGCTGACCGCCATGAAGGCGGCGGACGCCAAGAAATGGTTTGGCGCCGCGCCACCAGATCTTTCCCTGGCGGCCCGCGCCCGCGCTTCGGAAGCCGGGAGCGGCGCGGATTGGCTCTATACCTACCTGCGGACTTTCTATCGCGACGACTCGCGCCCGACAGGTTGGAACAATCTGGTGTTCGACAAGGTCGGGATGCCACACATTCTCGCTATTCTGCAAGGCGAGCAGGTGCTGGTGAAAGCACAGGATGCGAAAGGCAAGGTCACCCACAAGCTGCTACTGGCAAAGCAGGGACGGTACGCGGCGGACGAGTACGACAAGCAGGTCGGGGACCTCGTAGGCTTCCTCGCCTGGGCCAGCGAACCGCAGGCTGCGTTGCGCCAGAAACTGGGCGTGGCCGTCCTCATTTTCCTGGCTGTCCTGTTCGTATTTGCCTACCTGCTCAAGAAAGAATATTGGAAAGACGTCCATTAACACCTCTTTCCCTGGCGGCATCGCGCTCCGGCATTCCGGGCACGATGCCGAATCGTTTTCAGGATAATCCGCCATGATGAATCTCTACTCTGGAACAACTTGTCCCTTCAGTCATCGCTGCCGCATCGTGCTGTACGAGAAGGGGCTGGATTTCCAAGTCATTGACGTTGATCTTTTTTCCAAGCCGGAGGAACTGGCTGCGGTCAATCCGCACAATCGCGTGCCAGTTCTGGTCGAGCGCGAACTGGTGCTGTACGAGCCCAACATCATCAACGAATATGTCGACGAGCGCTTTCCACATCCCCAACTCATGCCACCCGACCCGATCATGCGCGCGCGCGCGCGGCAATTGCTTTCCGGCATGGAACGGGAAATTTTTTCCTTCATCGACCCGATCGAGAAAAATCTCAAGGCTGCCGACAAGTCGCGCAAGGAAATCATTGCCCGTCTGACCGAGTTGACGCCTATCTTCAACAAGCAGAAATTCATGCTGGGCGATGATTTTTCCATGCTGGATGTGGCCATTGCGCCGCTCCTGTGGCGCCTCGATCACTATGGCATCGATCTTGGCAAGGCGGCCGCGCCTCTGATGAAATACGCGGAGCGCATTTTTAGCCGCCAGGGTTTCATCGATGCCCTGACGCCTTCCGAAAAGGCCATGCGCAAATAATGACGGATGTGGAAATTCCTGCCAGTCTTCCTTCCACCAAACCCTATCTGGTGCGCGCCATTTGGGAATGGTGTAATGACAATGGTTTCACACCGTATCTCATGGTCAAGGTCGATGTGTCCTGTCAAGTGCCCCGGGAATTCGTACAGGACAACCAGATCATCCTGAACATTGGCGCGGAGGCAACACAAGGCTTGCGGCTCCAGAACGACTTCATCACTTTCCAGACACGTTTCGGTGGGATCGCGCGCGAACTCATGATCCCCATGGCGCGGGTTGCCGCTATCTACGCGAAGGAAAACAACCAGGGCATGGCGTTTGAGGTGGAACCGCACAGGGGAGAGGACCCGGAGCCGCCCAAGCCCACCGGACGGCATCCTCACCTGCAACGCGTCAAGTAATCCAGGGCACAAGCAGCACTTACAGCTTTTCACGCAAAGCGAAGCCGGCGGGGGTTTGTAGTTCTGTGGCTTCCTTCTGGCTCTGTTTTCCGCGTGGCGCGGAAAGGTTTGCCTCTGGTTTCAGGGTAACGGCAACGGATGGGTTCTTTGCAGATGCTGGTATGTCAGGCTATTGCGCATTGCCCGTTCCAGATCACCGTGGATAACGGCCTCGTCCAGGTTTT
>JAISME010000119.1 GCA_031276915.1 Zoogloeaceae bacterium | reverse complement strand
GTCGACAAGGTCGAGGCGCTGGTCGCCGACGCGCGCGCCAAGGGCGCCCGCGTCATTTGCGGCGGCCGGCGGCACGCGCTCGGCCAGACCTTCTACGAACCGACCATCCTCGCCGGCGTAACGCCGGCCATGCGCATGGCGCGCGAGGAAATCTTCGGCCCGGTGGCCCCGCTGTTCCGCTTCGCCACCGAAGAAGAGGCGATCCGCATGGCCAACGACACCGAGTTCGGCCTGGCCGCCTATTTCTACGCCCGCGACGTCGGCCGCATCGTCCGCGTCTCCGAATCGCTCGAATACGGCATGGTCGGCGTCAACACCGGAATCATCTCGACCGAAACCGCCCCGTTCGGCGGCGTGAAATGCTCCGGCCTCGGCCGCGAAGGCTCGCGCCACGGCCTCGACGACTACCTCGAAATCAAGTATGTCTGCCTGGCCGGCCTGGATCGATGAAATGTCGGTTTATTTTACAAATCCGGGCGTCTCCATCGGCCTGCCCCGACCTGCCCCGCGCAAGGACGCGCCAAAGCGATGGACGACAGCGCGTGGCTCATGGCCCAGGAACCGCGCGGGCGATTGTCAGCCTTTTTTACAGTCTCCAGCGCGTTTACCGCGGGAACACCGAATTTTGACGTTGATAAACAGCCGGTTATAAAAAAACAGTCCAGAAAGGCACGATAAATGCCTCGTAGTGATCGGGCATTCTTTTTAGAGATTTCAGACTAAAATAACGTGCTCGTGTCCCTGAAAGGACTCAAAAATGAAAACTGATAAATCGGCCAAAATATCGTCTGTCGCGGTGGTGTTTTTTCTGGCCATCGTGGCCGGCGAAGCGGCGGCGGCCACGATGTTCGACGCCGGGATTCCGAAGGACTGGACGCACATCGGCGGTAAAAGCGCCAGCTCCGGCTTTGGGGCGGCGATGCCGAACGGGGATGTCGGCGCGTCGCTCGAAGGCGGCGGCTATGGATACGTAACGACCGTCGGCACGAAATTTGTCGATGATGATGAGTGTGGCGGTGTTAGTTTAGGCTTGGGCGTCAGCGCCGAGAATTTTGGCTGCGAGAAAAATGGATCGCTGCTGCAATCCAGCGCGTTCTCGGCGAGCGAGGGAGACGATCTGCAGTTTTATTTCAATTACATCACCAGCGACGGCACCACTTTTGCGGATTACGCCTGGGTCCGCTTGATCAACACCGCGACCAGCGATCTGACGCTTCTCTTCACGGCGCGGACGACGCCGGCGGGCAATACGGTCCCTGGGCGCGGGATGCCCGGAATCGACCCGAATGTGACGATCGGCGCAACCCCGATTCTACCGGGGAGCGGGACGTACGATTGGGAGACGGGAGGAGGAACGGGCGGCGGGCCGAAGTGGCATGGGCTCGATACGTATTCCGGATTATGCTACGGTGAAGGGTGCGGTCTCACTGGATGGATACAGGCCAACTATGAGTTTGTCGAAGACGGCGCTTACATTCTCGAGTTCGGCGTGGTTAACTGGGGAGATACGCGTTATGACTCCGGCTTGGCTTTTGACGCCATCACGCTCAATGGCAAGAATCTCTTTCCCGTTCCCGAACCGGCGTCCCTGGCCTTGTTTGGTCTCGGTCTGGCGGGACTCGCGGCGCTCCGCCGCCGCGGCAGTCCAGATGACAGAGGACAGAAGACAGAAGACAGTCGTATTGCGGCGCGAAGCGCCGGTAATTGACTGTCCTCTGTCTTCCGTCTTCTGTCCTCTGTCTTCCGTCTTCTGTCCTCTGGATTGCCGCGGGCCTTCGGCTCTCGCAATGACGGAGGTTGGGGGGTCGAGCGTTGATGCGGGCGTTGGGTTCATTGTCGCGCCCGTTCAACAACAAAGGTATTCGCCACGGCAAGGCGGGGAAAATTCCGTCATTGCGAGGAGCGCAGCGACATGGCAATCCAGAGAACAGAGGACCGAAGACAGTCATATTGCGGCACGAAGCGCCGGTAATATTGTACGGGCCGCGCGACGTGGCAATCCATGCGGCGCTTGGGTTTTCTGAAACGACAAGGCGCCTTCTGGGTTTGCCTGGGCCACGAACCTCAGTGATTCCGGGCACGGTCGTCATCACGTCCGCAAAAAAAGCAAGTCCCACGAAGCGGGCGAGACGCCCGCGCTCCCCGGTTTTCGCGCGAGCCAATGGAGCGCGGGCGTCCCGCCCGCCATGCGAGCCGCAGGCTTGCGTACCGCCGCCTCTTTCATCTTCGCGCGGGAGCTTGGCGCCAGGACCGATCATTGCGCCCTCGGCTGATTTTTTGCTTGGCGCCAAGTTGCGTCCAATAACCATCGGCAGTCGATACTCCAGCCCGCCCAGGGTGAGGTGAGCAAAGCGAACCCCAACAGCAAATAACCCGCCCGTTTTACGTTGAGGGGGGCGCTTCACCCACCTCATGCGGGCCAATTCTGTTTTCTCCAATTCGTGCTTATCCTGGAGACGAGGCAGGCCGTCAATGATAGTATCTCTGGCGGCAATATCATGGGAAGCAAGGGGTCGAAGTCATTTTGTTTTTTTGGATCCAACAAGTTATTCCGACCCCTTGACTGGGAGGAATGCGGATCGTCTTGTCCTCGGCCCGGTGTCCGGCTGAGTGGGCAAAACACATCGAGGAAACATCATGAACGCTTACACCATGCTGCAAACGCTTCTGGCGATACCGGAACGCAAGGATGCCCTTTTCCCGCCGCTCGATGATGAAGGCAATAGCCTGCTTCTCGCGGGGCTGGCGGACGCCATCCATCTCCATGCCGACCCCGAGGATGCGCAGGGCCGTTTCTTCGTGCTCTACATGCCGCTTCTCTCCCTGCGCGGGGCGGACGGCGAGACCGAGCGGCGCTTTCTCTGGCGGCTGGCCGGGGAGAACATGGCGGGCGCGCTGCCGCCCGGCTACGCGCTTTTCGGTAGCGTCGACGATCTTTCCATCTGCCTGGGCGGGCAATTCCCGGTGGAAGGGCTGGAGATTTCCGCGCTGGAAATCCTGACGGATGAATTCCTCCGTCTGGGTCGGGCGCTGCGCGAGCGGCTGCTGCGCGGGCTGGAGGAGGATGCGGCGCGCGCGGCCGCCACGATTGCGCCGAACGCCCCAGGGATGTCGCAAAAGAGCGCCAATGCCCAGTGGCTCCAGGTGTGAACCGGAAATCCGGGAAACCGGACCTGTACGCAATTTCCCGCGCATGAGCGCGGATCAACCCCGAAAGGATTTTTTCATGTGCCCCGGACTTGACCTGCCTTCCCAGATATCTTCCTCCTCCCCGCCGCCGCAGGCGTCGACACAGACCGCGGGAGCCCATCGCGCGACAGGCGCGGCAGGCGCGGCCTCGCCCGCGTCCGCGGCCCGCCGGGCGCGGCAGGATCTTCAGGCGGAAGCGCGCCGTACCCCCGGCCTGCCCCCGGCGCGGCAACGCGCCGCGTTGCGGGAAGTGCTCACCCGTGACCTGAGCGCCCTGCTGGGCATGCGCAACCGGGTGGGAGCGCAGGCCTGGGTCATGGCTCGGGCCGCCAACCTGATGGATCGCCTGCACGCAGGCGTGCTCGGCGTCAAGGATGCGCTCGTCACACTGGAGGAACTGCGCGCCACCCTCTCCCAGGACGGGGAAGATCCCGCGGCGGGCCTGGAGAGCCTGGATACCGTGGAGCGGGAGGCGCTCGCCCATCCTCTGCGCGAACTGGCCCGGATGGCGGTGGAAGCCGACAGACCGGAAGAGGCGGGCCGTTTCCGCGAATTCTCGGGACAATTGCGCGACGCCATGGCGAATCTGCGTTCGGGCGACGCTGACCAGGCAAAGGCGGTATTTACGCAGCTCCTCGCCTTGCAGACCGAGGCGCTGGTGGACGATCGGCTCTACGCCGCCCTGCCCGCCGGGGAAGCCGACCGCCTGCGCGGCGATCTGAGCGCCACCCTGCAAACCCTGCTGCAAGCCGCCAGCCTCCGGCAGGAACTCCAGACGCAGGCGACGGAACATCAGGCGCGGGTGGATACCTTCAACGCCTTTTCGCGCGCGGCGGAAACGGCGGCGGGAGGCGATTTCGCCGCCGAGGCGTTCCAGGGCGCCATTTTCTCCCTCACGGATAGCGCGGCGCGGATCCCGCGGCTGGCGGAGGCGTTCCAGGGCGAACGGCAGGGCTGGGAGGACAATCCTCCGCGCACGCAGCGCGAGGCCATGAACTTGCTGCACGCCATTCAGGAAAAGCTGCGCGATGCGGGAATCCAGAACACGGAACTCCGCGAGGAGGGGAACGCCCTGCGCGTCCGGCTTGACGAAGCCAACCGCTTCCAGTTCACGCCCAGTCCGCGCTGTGACAGTATCCCGATCCCGATCCATCTTGAGACGGCGCGGGAGAGCGCCTTTCTTGGCCGGGTGGAACGGGCGGGCATCGAGCGGGCCTTGCAACCGGGCGACCCGAACCGCCAAAATGAATGGGCCGACCTGGGCCGGGACATGGCGCTTCTGGGGATCGTCTCCCCATACACGGAGGCAACGTTCACGCAGGTGGCGAACCTGCGGCAGACGCAAGGCTCCGCTACCGCCGACAGCGACACCCTGCGCATCGCCGCCGACCAGGCGCGGGAGCATCTGGAGAAGCTGGGGGAAGGAGCGGACAAGGAACTCCTGCGCGGGGAACTGGCCTCCTTCGATGATTTTCGCACGCGGGTGGAACAGGGAATCCGGGAAATCGTGACGCCCTCTCTGGATGAGGCGAAGGCGCTTCTGGAGGGCAGTCCCGGCGCGCGGGAAATCGCCGGGATGAAGGCGAGTCTGGATGGCGCGCTTGCCCGCATGGAGCAACTTCCACAGGCCGGAACGACCCTGAAAGGAGAATTGCGTCTTCAGGTGGACGCGATGAAAAACCAGCTCGATCTTCGCGGACTGCAAGAAACACTGGATCTCCTGAAAACCGGACGGGATGTTCCCGAAAACCTGCAAACCCTCATGGAAAATTCCCGCGCCATTCCCGGCGCGCGGGCCCTTATTGGCGCATTCTCCACAGAACGCGCCGGTGAATTGCGCAGCGAGATCGCGGGCCTGAAATTTACGCCGCCCCTGGTCCGCGCGGATGTGCTGGCCGACCTGCAACGGCTGGAGCGGCAGGCCGACCGCCTGTTGCTGAAGGAAGACGGGAACGCCATCCAGAGCCTGCTGGCGGGCAGGCGCGCGGAACTGGCCAGGGCGCTGGGCGAACAGGCGTTCGGGCAGATCGATGTCGGAATCAGGGCGGCGCTGGACTCCGCGCGGCAGCAAACCCTGAAAAACTTGCTGACGCACTGCCACGGCGACCCGGCGCTGGTCGGATGGATCAACGGTAATCCTGATCGCATCGGCCAATTGCTCGCCACCGTCGCCACCCCGCCCGTTTCCGGCGCGGAACTTTCCGCGCGGATCGACGACTTGCTGCTGGAGCATCCCGGCGTGGACCAGGCGGCGCTGGAGCTCAAGCTCGCGCTGGCCGGGAACGAGGCGAGCAGGCGCGAAGAGGCGCTGGCCGATCACCTGAACGCCCGCCTGCAACGCCAGACTCTCCACCATATCCGGGAGAACGGCGGCCAGGATGTGCTCTCGGCGCTGGGAATCCACCATTCGCGGGACATGACCTTCACCCGGCTCGAACCCTTGCTGGCGCACGTCGTCACGGCCAGGGGGTTCGAGGCGAACGGCTTCAACACCCTGCTCGTGCAGAGCGCCTGGAGCGCCTTCCTGTACGAGCAAGGCCGCGCGGGGAATGACGACGACTTGCGCGCGTTCCGGGAACGTCTGCCGGAACCGTTGAAGAACGCCGGCCCGGAGGTGCTCCAGGGCATGTTCCGGCTGGGGCCGCTTTCCGGCGCGGACATGCGGCAGGCGCTCCGCTTCGCGCGGCAGGGCGAAAAACTCTTCGCCGCCGGAGACGTGGGGCGGCTGATGGACCGCCTCTGCGCGCACAACCCCCGGTTGCGCGCCCAGCGCGCCCTCACCGTCATGCTGCGCAATACGCTCAATTCCGCAAGCATCGAATATACGGAAGAGAACGCCGCCGCCTACGCCGGGGCGCTCAAAAGCGGAATGGCGAAACGCCTGGAGGAAAGCGCGGGCCTGGCCGATGCGGCCAAAAACGTCATCGGGCGCGCCTTCGGCACGCGCTCCGGGACAAGCGGCCAGCAGTATCCGGCACAGGTCGCCGCCGTCGTTCGGCATTTTCAAGATGTCACCGGGGATCTGAAGCAAATCCAGGTGCGGGAAGGAGAGCTCGAAGAAGCGCGGCAGGCATTGAGCGAGTACGCGCTGACGCCTCCCTGGGACAGGCTCGAGGGGATCAAGCCTGGGGCGGAGTTTCCCTCGGAATCTCCGGCACGCCAGGCGGCGATGGCCGACCCCTGGCTTGTCCTGCACAATCAGGGCGCATTGGATGTCGGAAAGCGCCGGATTGACCGGGGCAAGATCGTCGGCGAACCGTTCGCCATGAATGTACTGGCGCTCATGGATGTCCTGCAAGGCAAGGTGAAGGAGCTGGGGACGCCCGCACAGCAACTGGCCGCCCTGAACGCCATGGAAATTCCGGAGAAACTCAATCTCAAGCGCATGATCCCCGCGACTATTATTGGTCATCCGCAGGAACCCGAGGCGAAGGCGTTCATGGATGATCTCCACGCCTTGCTGGCGCTCAAGCCCGAAAATCCGGGTTTTCAGGAACAATTCAACGAACTGGCGGGAAAGCTCCAAACCTTCATCGCGGATTACCGTTTGCAGGAAAAGGCCGGCTTGATCCTGGCGCTGAAGGACACCCGAAGCGGACTTCGGGCGGACAGCGGGGTCATGCATGTCGATGCCATGATGGTCGGCCTGAAGAAGATCGGCCTTGACAGCGGCAGGACGACGCCAGACACTCCGGCACATTTCCTGCGCCTGCACTTCCTGACCGGCGAACGGCTGTTCCTGCGCGGGCAAGGCGCCAACCTGATTCTGGCGGATGACCGGGCCGGCCAGGAAAAGCTCGCGCTGGTCAAACAGCAGGACGCATTGCTGGAAACGGCCCGCGCGAACCTTTCCGTCCGCTGCGAGCGCATCCTGACGGAAGCCACGCGCATGGCCGCCTTGCAAGCCTTTGTCACGCAGCAATTCGCGGATTTCGCGGAGGCGGGAAACGCGCTCCTGGACACGGGGGAGACGGGCGACCTGTTCCGGCAGGCCATCCGGGAAAACCTGCGCGAGAATTTCGGGATTGAAGACGATTTTGCCGGGTTCCTCATTGCGAACTGCCTCACGCAGCCCATCAAGGAAAGCGGCGGGGAATCCGGCAGCGTCTTCGAGGAATTCTGCGCGCAAGCCCTGCCTTCGGCCCAGGTCCGCGAGCGCCAGAAAGCGGTGGAGCGCCAGCTTGCCGCGCCCGTGCGGCAACTCGTGAAAGCGGAGGAAAACCGGCAGCGTTTCGCCCGTCTTCTGGACCAGCTCGTTCCCGATTCGACCATCGACTTCACCAGCACGAACATTGGCAACGTCAGCCTCGCCGCGGACGCGGGCCTGGCGCAGGTTTCGGTGGCGGCCCGGGCGGCGGCGACCAAGGGCTTCGCGCTGGGGCGGGACGCGGCGGGGCAATACGAACTCGCCATCCACGCCGGCGCGTCGGGCGGCCTGGGAATCGGCGCGGCGGGCATCCGCGAGATGCTCTCGGTCAGTCTCGGCGTATCCGTCTCCGGCTCGGAAAGCATGGTGTTCACCTTCAAGAGCCGGGAAGACGCGGCGACCTTCCTGCAAAAGATCAATGACAGGGTGTGGACTCCGGCGGATCTCTTCCTTCATTGCGAGAACGTGAAAAGGAGCGATGGCCTGAGCGCGGGCGTGGCCCTGACGCTCCAGGCAGACCTCTCGAAATCCGTGGGCAATCTTCCCGTGGGCGATGTCGCCCTGGGCAGTCTCGATTTTTCCGTTGGCTTTGAAGCCGCCGGCGCCGTGGAGCGCACGACGGAAACGGATGCCACGGCACAGACCATCGCCTGCGCCAGCACCGTCCACGGCAGCATCGGCATGACCGTGAGCGTTGGCCGCAGCGGGGAGAAAACGGAGGCGGAAGAACGGGAAGAGACCGCGGAAGCCGCCGCGTCCGGCGCCGCGGCCGCCCTTGCCAGCGCGGCCACGGACGGCGCGACGGAGGTGGGCGACGATGCGCGCGCCATTTCCACGCGAGGCGTCGTCGTGCGCGCGGGCATCCAGCGCGAGGAAGGCAGCCTGCAATGCAGTCTTGCCGTGGCCGGCACGCGCACCGGCACGATCATCCGCTCGACCCGCAGCGACAACAGGGGAACCCTGGTGGACGCCAGCCAGGGGACGAACCTTTCCTTCACGGGAGCCTACGCCCGCAGCCAGTTCGAGCAATATGCCCGCGTCAATCTCCGGCTGGCGGAAGAGCAGATCACGGGCATGCTGAAGGACATCGGCGAGCGCGGAGGCGAACAGGGTTTCACCGTGCGCGTGGAACACACCCTGACGCCTGCCAGCCGGGCGGAATGCCTGCGGGCGGAAGGCGAAAACAGGCCCCGTGACGCGGAAGAATTGCTGCGGGACGAGCGGAACTACACCCTTTCTTCGATCAAGCTGGAATTCCAGGGACGCGCCGCGACCGAAGCGGGCGTGGACATCAACCTGAACCTCGGCGACATCGCCCACGTCGGCGCACACCACAGCGCCGCCGCCGCCGAGACCTTCACCGTCGAATACAAGGCCGAAAATGCCGCCGGCGGAACACTGCAACGACTCCCGTCCCCATGATTCCATTTGCAATGAATTTCTCTTCCTTCCCAAATGACCACGGTCGAAACCCTGGCCTTCAAGCCTCGGGCCGCGCGACGCGGCAATTCATGTGGCGGCTCAGCTTTCCGGGAACGCCGGAGCATCTCAATGGCCGTCTGGATTGCCGCGGGCCTGACGGCCCTCGCAATGACGAGGCGGGCGTGGGGTCGCCCAAGGGGACACCCGCTTGCGCGCTGCACGGCCACAGGGGGCCGCCCCTACGGAGACCGCGTAGGGGGAGCAGGCCCCCGTGCCTGCCCGCGCCCGCAACGAAACGCCCGCTTCCCCCAACCCTCCTTTACGACATATCTGTGTATGCGATAGCCCCGATCCCCGACCGTGCCCCATCCATTCGCTGGATTAACTGATAAAATTCGGCGTTTCCGTGTGATGAAAGAGCGGATTACCGCCGAAACACGCATTTCCCCGCGAAAATGGCCGGAATCCCAGGGGATGGCAAGGATTGGGGAGTCCTTCTCTCGCACGCGCAGCAGGTGATGTTCGAGCATGTATTTTTGTTTTTTCAGCCCGTTTTTCGGAGACTCAAGGAATAATTTTGATGGAAACCAACGCCACGACTCCCGCCGCCGAGGCCGCGCCGCCGCCCAGCGTTCTCGAACGCAGCCTGGACCTGTCGGTCGTCATCGCCGACCTCGACAAGGACATCGATCAGCGCCTGAAGCGGATGAGCAGGAAACTCAAGATGCCGGGCTTTCGTCCGGGCAAGG
>JAISME010000002.1 GCA_031276915.1 Zoogloeaceae bacterium | reverse complement strand
GGGGGAGCATCCTGCTCCCCCGTGGTGTTGCCGGGAGCAGGATGCTCCCGCTACTTTGGGACAGATGCCCGCAACAACGAAACGATCGCCCACAGAAACGTCCCAAATCTCCAAACCCTCGTCATTGCGAGGACCACAGGCCCGGTCCTGCGGACGGCAACCCTGCGGACGGCAATTTTTCCCGCAACCCTCCAAATACCCGTCATTGCGAGGGCCGCAGGCCCGTGGCAATCCAGACGGCCTTGCGGTCTGTTCCAGTGTTTCGGAAAACTGAACCGCCGTGTGGATTGCCACGTCGCTTCGCTCCTCGCAATGACGAGGATTGGAGCGTTTAGCTCGTCTTTTCCTTCCGGGTTTCTTTTCCTCCCGGTTTTCCGGCTTCTTCGCTTTTCTTTGTTTCACCACCCCGGTCGCGGACGCGTGTCTTTCACGCGTTCACGGCCTTTTTTGTTCTTCCTTCTTTTTCTTTAACAAAGGAGCATCATCATGAAACATCTTGTACACCCCCTCCAGCGCGGCTTCACGCTCATCGAGCTGATGATCGTCGTCGCCATCATCGGCATCCTTGCCGCCATCGCCCTGCCCGCCTACCAGCAATACACCATCCGCGCCTATGTCGCCGAAGGACTGGTGTTGGCGGGCGGCGCCAAGATGGCCATGATGGACGCCTATGTCAGTAACGGGGAATTGCCCAAGGTGAGCTATCCCGGCACCGGGAAACCTCCCAAGGACAGCTATGCCTATGAATTCAAGCCAACGGCCAATGTGGAAAAGATACATATCGAGGGGGCGTGCGGCGACGGATGCCGCTATCCGAACGTCACTATCTTTTATGGCGGCAAGAACAAGGCGCTGAATGACATAGGTCTCGTCCTCATGCTGATGCCGGGGTTCGGGAAAATCCAGACAAGTGGCGACCGCGCCGGTTGGCCCGAATATGGACTCCACACCTCCGGGACTCACTCTACAAATGCCGCGAATCGCAACAGCGTCATTTGGGCCTGTGTTGTGCGCAAGGAAACCAAGAAACCCTTCGCGGTTGTCCAAAAATACCTGCCATTCTCTTGTCGCTATAAAGGTGACACAAAATAGCGAACAGTATCCCGTCTTCGTTATAACGGGATCAACATGAATCAAACGACCATCCGGCCCGGATCGGCGGATTCGCCACGTCCGTCCCACCTTGCGCGCAGGCAAACCAGCGTGTGGGAATGCCAAGCCGGTATCGGGGGATGTTGCATAAACGTCACCTGGCGCCGGAGTATTCCGCGCGCGATCGCGTTTCCGCTTGCCGCATCCGGGTATCTATGACAGAGTGCGGGTGGCTTCTCGGTTTCGAGGGGTATTGCAAGCGGCGGCGATGGAAGACAGACAATGGAAATCGACGCCGCATCCCAACATCAATCTCAACTTTTCAGGAGATTTTCATGCAGAAAAAATTGATCGCACTGGCTGTCGCTTCCGCGACGTTGGCCTCCGGCGCCGCCATGGCGCAGACCAACGTGCAAATCTATGGTTCCGTCGACGTGGGCCTTTCACACCGTGGCGACAACATTGCCGACGACATCGGTTCGAAAAACTCCATCGATTCCGGCATTTCCTCCGGGAATCGCCTGGGATTCCAGGGAACGGAAGATCTGGGCAATGGCCTGAAAGCCCTGTTCACACTGGAAGCCGGCTTCAAGGTGGAGGATGGCGAACATACACAGGGCGGTCGCCTGTTCGGACGCCAGGCTTTCCTGGGCCTGACCGGCAATTTCGGCACGTTTATCGCGGGTCGTCTCTATACCCCGCATTATTCCTTCCTGTCCGCGATTGATCCCTTCAAGGGAGGAACGGTCGGCAGGTATCGCAACGTATTCACCGCGGGTGTCACCACCGACGGAGAAAACCTTTTCGATCCCACGCGTGTGGATAACGCCGTGGCCTATGTTTCTCCAAGCTGGAGCGGCTTCAACGTGACGCTGGCCTTTTCCAACAACGCCATCGGCCAGGAAGCAACCGAAAACGCTGGTGACGAGCGCGTGTGGGCCATCCTGCCCCGTTACACCAATGGTCCCGTCGATGTTGGCTTCTCCTATCACAGGATCAAGACCAAGGACGCGGACGACGCGACCGGCGGTGTGGGTGGCACCACTGATGTCAACATCACCAACTGGGCTGTCGGCGGCACCTACAACTTCGGCTCCGCCAAGCTGCACGCGTTCTATGACGAGAACAAGTTCAAGGACATCAACGCCGCCGATGACGATCTCAAGCTGAAGAGCTGGCTTCTCGGGGTGACCGTGCCGTTCGGCAAGCACGCCATCCAGGCTTCCTACACCCAGTCCAAGCTGAGCGGTTTCGAAAACCATGAAGGCAAGGCGAGGCAATGGGCGCTGGGTTACACCTATGCCTTCTCCAAGCGCACCAATTTCTACGCGGCGATTGCCGATATCACCAACAAGGATGACCGGGATGGGAGTGACAACCACCCGGTGCCGGTGATCCTGAGCCGCATTGCCGCCACGGCCGGTGACAGTACCGACAGCACTGGCAGTGGCTACCAGAACGGCTTCCAGTTCGGCATCAAGCACACGTTCTGATTGCGTTGACGCGATCTTGAAATCCGGGATGGGCGCTCTTCGGAGCGCCCGTCTTTTTTTGGCGGAAAAGCACTGGGGACGGACCATTGGAGGAACAAGGCGCGCCAATGAAAGTCCGCCAGGAGATAGGTTGGGAGAGAACGCGTTACCTTTCTCCACACAAAGTCTGTGAGTGTGGCGTTAGAATAAAAAGCTATGCTCAAGCGCGTCGACGTTGCACACCTGAAGACCGGGATGTTCATCCAGGAGTTTTGCGGCTCCTGGCTGAATCATCCGTTTTGGCGTTCCAACTTCCTGCTATCCGAACCGTCCGATCTGAAACGCATCCAGGAAAGCGCCCTGCGCGAAGTGTGGATCGACACGGCGCGCGGACTGGATGTTGGCGCGAGCGCCACACGGGAGGCCGCGCAGGCCATTCCGCCGCCCCAGCCCCCGCAAGACCCGGAAACCCGTCCGGCTTCCATGCGCGAGGAAATGGCGCGGGCCGTGAAAATCTGCGAGAAGGCGCGAGAATCCGTCACCGCCATGTTCCAGGAAGCCCGCATGGGAAAGGCGGTCGATCCCGCGCAGACGATGCCCCTGGTCAGCGAGATTTCCGATTCCATGCAGCGCAATCCCGGCGCGCTGGTGAGTCTGGCGCGTCTGAAAACCGCCGACAACTATACCTACATGCATTCGGTCGCGGTCAGCGCGCTCATGATCGCGCTTGCCCGGCAGATGCAGTTCAGCGAGGAGGACATGCGCGACATTGGACTTGCCGGGCTGATCCACGACATCGGCAAGATGAAGGTGCCGCTGGAAATCCTGAACAAGAACGGCAAGCTCACCGACGAGGAATTCGCTGTCATGAAATCGCATCCCAGGCTGGGTTACGAAATCCTGAAGGAATGCGGAACGGTTTCCGAAAAGGTCATGGACGTCTGCCTGTCGCACCATGAAAAGCTGGATGGGAGCGGCTATCCCAATCACCTGCGCGGCGACGCGGTCAGCCGTTTCGCCCGCATGGGCGCGGTATGCGATGTCTATGACGCGATCACGTCCGAGCGGCCCTACAAGAATGGCTGGGACCCGGCGGAATCGCTGCACAAGATGTCGGAGTGGCACGGACATTTCGACATGTACCTGTTCCGCGCCTTTGTGAAAAGCCTGGGCATCTATCCGGTCGGTTCGCTGGTGCGCCTGAATTCCGGACGCCTGGGCGTGGTGATCGAACAGACGCAGAAATCGCTGTTGACACCCAGGATCAAGGTTTTTTTCTCGACAAAGTCGAAAAGTCGCGTTCCGCCGGAAATCGTTGACCTGAGCCGTCCCAATTGCCCGGAAAAGATCGTTTCGCGCGAGGAACCGGATAACTGGGACTTTTCCGACCTGGATCATCTGTGGGCGATTCCGACTTGAGCGCCGCCGCCGGGAATGGCGTGTCCGCCCTTGACCTGTTGCGCGACACCTTCGGCTACTCCGCCTTTCGCGGGCGGCAGGCGGAGATCATCGCGCATGTCGCGGACGGGGGCGACGCGCTCGTCCTGATGCCGACCGGTGGCGGCAAGTCGCTTTGCTACCAGATTCCGGCGCTCATGCGGCGCGGAGTCGCCATCGTCATTTCCCCGTTGATCGCGCTCATGCAGGACCAGGTGGATGCGCTCACGCAACTGGGCATCCGCGCCGCCGTCATGAATTCCAGCGTGTCGCTGGCCGCGATCCGGGAAACCGAGAGACGCCTTTTCGCCAATGCCGTCGACCTCCTCTACGTCGCGCCGGAACGGCTGATGACGGATCGCTTTCTCGCGCTCCTGGATGATCTGGCGAAAAGCGGGCGGCTGGCGCTTTTCGCCATCGACGAAGCGCATTGCGTTTCGCAATGGGGACACGATTTCCGTCCGGAGTACCTTCAGCTTTCCGCGCTGCGCGAACGGCACCCGAACGTGCCGCGCATCGCGCTCACCGCCACCGCCGACGCCGCGACGCGCAAGGAAATGATTGAACGCCTGGGACTTGCGGACGCCCGCGTGTTCATCTCCAGTTTCGACCGGCCCAACATCCGCTATACGGTCGTGGAGAAAAACAATCCCAAACGGCAGTTGCTGAAATTCCTGGCCGAACACCGGGACGAAGCCGGGATCGTCTATTGCGTCTCCCGGAAAAAAGTCGAAGAGATCGCGGTGTGGCTCACGGGGCAGGGCCATCCCGCGCTTCCGTATCACGCGGGCATGAAAACTGACGAACGTGTCACGAACCAGCGCCGTTTCCTGCGCGAGGACGGGCTTGTCATGGTGGCGACAATCGCCTTCGGCATGGGCATCGACAAGCCCGATGTGCGTTTCGTGGCGCATCTCGACCTTCCCAAGAGCCTCGAAGCCTATTACCAGGAAACCGGGCGCGCCGGGCGCGATGGTGAACCGGCGGAAGCGTGGATGGCCTACGGATTGCAGGACGTGGCGCTGCAACGCGCCCGCATCGAGGAATCCACGGCGGGTGAGGCGCAAAAGCGCCTGGAAAACCAGAAACTGAGCGCGCTTCTGGGATACGCGGAATCCGCCCACTGCCGCCGTGTCGCGCTGCTCAATTACTTTGGCGAAGAAAGCGCCCCTTGCGGCAACTGCGACGTTTGCCTTGATCCGCCAGAGTGCTGGGACGGCACGATCGCCGCGCAGAAGGCGCTTTCCGCCGCCTACCGCACCGGGCAGCGCTTTGGCGCGAAGCATCTGATCGATGTCCTGCTCGGCAGGGAAAACCCGAAAACGAAGGATTATGGTCATCACCGCCTTTCCATCTGGGACATCGGCAAGGAACTGGAGGAAACCGGCTGGCGTTCCGTTTTCCGGCAACTGGTGGCAGCCGGATTCCTGCATGCGGACATGAACGCGTATGGCGCCCTGAAACTCACGCCCTTGTCCCGCCCCATCCTGAAAGGCGAACAGACGGTGGAATTCAAGCGCGCCGCGCCGAAAGTCCGGACAGCCCAGGGAGCGCATCTTCCCGGAAATGCGCCCGCCATCGACCTGACACCCGCAGAGCGGCGACTTTTCGATCATCTGCGCGCCTGGCGGGCGGAAATCGCCCGCGCGCAGGGTGTGCCTGCCTATGTCATCCTGCACGATCGCACGCTCAAGGAGATCGTCCGGGCCGCGCCCCGAACCGCCAGCGAACTCGCCGCCATTTCCGGCATGGGGAGCGCCCGGATGGAGCGTTACGGCGAGGCGATCCTGCGCTCCTGCGAATGGGGGCGTCCCGCGCGCGCCGGATCGTGAAACAGGCCCCTTGCAAGATTCCCCGGACAAGACCGTGAAACAGGCGCGTTCTTCCCACTTTCCACGCGAGTCCTGAAATGCTGATTCATTGCGCGCTGATTCTGGAAGGCGGCGAATTCGTGGACATTCCATTCGAAACAGTCGGCGACCGGGTCGGGAACGGTGATGGCTTTGTCTGGGTGGCGCTTGTCGACGCCACGCCGGAAGAACTGGACAAGGCAGAGGCTGTCTTCAACCTGCCGTCCCTGGCGATGGAGGATGTGCGTCACGGCAACCAGCGGCCCAAGCTGGAGGAATACGGAGAGACGCTTTTTGCCGTCCTGCGCCTGTTCACCCCCGCCATGGCGAAGATGGACAATTACGGGCAAGGTGAAATCTGCGTGTTCGCAGGCCATGATTACCTCGTCTCCATGCGCCGCGGCACGCCTTCCCTCCTGGGCGTGCGCGCCCGCTTCGACACGGAGCCGGAACTGTTGCGCCTGGGACCGGGGATTCTCCTTTACGCGCTGATGGACGCTGTTGTGGACCACTATTTCCCGCTCATCGACGACCTGGAATCCGACCTCGACAATGTGGAGGAACGCATCTTCACCGAAAGCGCGGCCTATCGGGAAAACATCGAGACCCTCTACGCCATCAAGCGCCACATCACCTCCATCAGGCACGCGGTGTTCCCCCTGATGGAAAGCGCGGGCCGCCTTTGCGGTGGTCGCACGCCGCACATTGCCGCCACATGCCAGGAATATTTCCGTGACGTGCACGATCACCTGGCCCGCATCAACGCCGCGCTGGACACCCTGCGCGAAACCGCCGCCACGGCCATCCAGGTCAATCTTTCGCTCGTCGCCATCGAAGTGAGCGAGGTGAACAAGCGTCTGGCCGCCTGGGCCGGAATCTTCGCCGTCGCCACCGCCTTTGCCGGGATCTGGGGCATGAACTTCAAGTTCATGCCGGAACTGGACTGGCCCTGGGGCTACCCTGCCGCCCTGCTCCTGATTGGCGGCATCTGCGGTTTCCTGTATCGCCGCTTCAGGAAGACCGGGTGGTTGTAACGGAAGATTCCGGGGCTGCCCGGTTCGGGCACAAGCCGGACTTCCGCGTATGTTCCATGATGCTTGCTGATGGCCGACACGTTCCGTGATGGACACCAACCCCTTGTTCGCCGTCCGTCTTGCCTCGCTTGTTTCCTGGTTGAACTCGCGGCTTGACAAAGGCGGTGATGGTCATGGCGATGCCGCATTTGGCGGTTGATG
>JAISME010000030.1 GCA_031276915.1 Zoogloeaceae bacterium | reverse complement strand
GGCTTTACGCTCATCGAACTGATGATCGTCGTCGCCATCATCGGCATCCTTGCCGCCATCGCCCTTCCCGCCTACCAGCAATACACCATCCGCGCCTACATCGCCGAAGGGCTGCAACTCGCGGGCGGCGCCAAGGCCGTCATCATGGATGAATTTGTCAACAACGGGGCGGAGGGCATGCCCAAAGTGGAATACCCCGGCGTCGGGAAACCGCCCAAGGGCAGCTACAACTACGAATTCAAGCCAACAGCCAATGTAAAGAAAATGGAAATTGCACGATATAACGAACCAAACCTTACTTTTCCAAGTGTTCGTATCTGGTTTGGCGGCAAGAACAAGACATTGAATGATCTTGGCATTGTCCTGAACATTGTGCCAGGATATGGCGGAATCGAGAAAGATGGTTTTCCTCTTCATATGCTGGGAGAGGGGGACAGCGGCAAGGATACCGGAAACAAAACGGGCTCCATCATCTGGGGCTGTACCTTGAGCACTTTTAACACAAAGACTTTCAAGGAGCTTGCCAAGTACCTGCCCAGCCGTTGCCGCTACAAGGGCAACGCAAAATAGGGAATGGTTGGCCTTGTCCGGCGCGCCTTGGTACGTCGGGGCCGCCGACGGTCGAACGGACATGGTCGCGCGCGGGTTCCAGACATCCGCTACCTTGTACCCTGTCGCGGAAGCTGGAAACCCCCGCCGGGCATGCATGACGGGGAAATGGAAAATCTGCGGGAAACGCAAACGGAGCGGCAAAAGATGCCTGGAGCCCCGCCCGCAAATACGGTTTCCCCATCCCGTTTCCCCGCTCTTCCCCAGTCCTTTCCATTTCCCTGTCCAGCCGGAAACCTCCAACCCTTTCGCGCAGCACGCGCCGCCACGCTTCATATCCATCGCGCGCGATTCCCTGGAAGGAATCGCATCCGCAAAGCCCTGTCGCTTGCGCGGCGATCCCTGTAATATAGCCAGGTTTCCATCCTGGCTTGCGATCTTCCCATGCGCGCGATTTTCTGTGGCTTACCGCTGATGCCAGGTCTTATCCGGGCGGCGGAAGCCGGTCAGGAACCGGGAGTGTCGTCCGGAAGTTTCCTGCAGGCGTTCCTGGGACTTTTCCTGATTCTTGCCATCATTTTCCTGCTGGCGTTCCTGGGAAAACGCTTTCTGCGCAGCGCCCGTTTCGGCCAGAAGGGGCTGAAGCTCCTGGGAGGCATCGCCCTGGGACCACGCGAGCGCATCGTGCTCGTGGAAGCGGGCGATCAATGGCTGGTGGTGGGCGTTGTGCCGGGACAGATTCGCACGCTGCATACCATGCCGCGCGGCGAATCCACGCCGGACGCGGATGAACCGCCCGCGTCCGGGGCCGTTCCCGCGCATCCGAATCTTTCCGCTCCCTTTGCCGACTGGCTGCGACGTTTTCCCCGGCGCGATCCGTCATGAACACCTGGCCGTTCCCGCCTTTCCGGATGCCGCGCGTGGCGTTGATCCCCGGGTTCCTCTGTGTCGCCGTTACCCTGGCGGTCCTTCTCCTGATGGCCGATCCCGCCCTGGCCCAGCAGACGGCTGGCAACGACAGCGGTCCCGGCGGCCTGCCCGCGTTCACGGCAACGCCCGCGCCGGGCGGCACCACCACCTATACCCTGAGCATCCAGACGCTGCTTGCGCTGACGGCGCTTTCCTTCCTCCCCGCCGCCTTGCTGATGATGACCTGCTTCACCCGCATCATCATCGTTTTCTCCCTGTTGCGGCACGCGCTGGGGACGCAAACCGCTCCCCCGACCCAGGTGCTGGTGGGATTGGCGCTTTTCCTCACCTTCTTCATCATGGCGCCGGTGGCCGGACAGGTGTATGACGAAGCCTATTTGCCGCTTTCCGAGAACCGGATCGACATCATGACCGCGGCGGAGCGCGCCGCCGTGCCCGTCAAGGGCTTCATGCTGAAGCAGACGCGCGAATCGGATCTGGCGCTTTTCGCGCGGCTTGCCAGGATCGAGCGGCTCGAGAAACCGGAAGACACGCCCATGCGCGTGGCGGTGCCCGCTTTCGTGACAAGCGAACTGAAGACTGCCTTCCAGATTGGTTTCGTGGTATTCGTTCCCTTCCTGGTGATCGACATGGTCGTGGCGAGCCTGCTGATGTCGATGGGGATGATGATGATGTCTCCGGTCATGGTGTCGCTGCCATTCAAGATCATGTTGTTCGTGCTGGCGGATGGCTGGCAATTGCTGATTGGTTCCCTGGTGAAGAGTTTTGGCGCATGAATTCCAATACAGTCATGGAAATTGGCCGGGAGGCCATCCTGGCGGCCCTGAGCCTGGCCGGTCCGCTATTGCTCGTGGCCCTGTCGGCGGGGCTTCTGATCAGCATTTTCCAGGCGGCGACCCAGATCAATGAAGCGACGCTCTCCTTCATTCCCAAGCTGGTCGCCGTATTCGCCACACTGGTCGTGGCCGGCCCGTGGATGCTGCAATACATGCTCGAATTCATGCGCGGCATGCTGGAGCGCATCCCGAACGTCATCGGCTAGCCGCATTCATGTTCAGCCTGACTTCCGCGCAGATCGATCAGTGGATTGCCACGTTTTTCTATCCCCTGGCGCGTATCCTGGCAGTGGCGACGACCGCGCCGTTCCTGAGCAATGCCGCCATGCCCCGGCGGGTGCGGCTGATCCTGGGCATTGCGCTCACCATCGGCATCGCGCCCATCCTGCCACCCATGCCGGACATCTCGCCGGCTTCCGGCGTCGGTCTTGCCATCCTGGCGCAGCAAGTCCTCATTGGCGTCGGCATGGGGGTCTCCATGCGGATCATCTTCACGGCGGTCGACATGGGGGCGGCGCTCATCGCTTTCCTGATGGGCCTGGGTTTCGCCACTTTCTACGATCCCCAGAACACCGCGCAGACCTCTGTCATCTCCAATTTCACAACCTTGCTCGTCACGCTCCTCTTCCTGGTGATGAACGGGCACCTGATCTATTTTTCGGTGATGGCGCAGAGCTTTGTCTCCATTCCCGTTTCCGGAACGCCTGTCGATGCCTCCGGATGGCGTTTCCTGGCCACGATGGGCGGCAGGATCTTCACGACCGGATTGCTGTTGGCCCTGCCCATCATCGTGGTGCTCATGATGACCAACCTGGCGCTCGGCATCCTGAACCGTGTCGCGCCGCAACTGAATCTCTTCGCCATCGGTTTTCCCGTTACCCTGAGCCTGGGATTCATCGCCCTCATGCTGATGATGAACTATCTTGCCGTACCCCTGGAGCACATTTTCAACGATGGCCTGAACGCCATGCTGTATTTCGCGCTGCCACCGGGATGACGCGCCGCACGCCGGATGAGCGGCTCCCGCCCTTGTTCCCCCAATGCCGCCGCGGCAAAATCGCCCGGTTTTCCCATTTCGTCGCCATGTATCGCGCGTCCTTCCAGGAGTGTTCCCCTGCCATGTCGCCTTTCCTTCCTTTCAGCACGCAACGCGCATTCGACGGTGGTCCGCCCGCCATGGTGCGCTTCCTGGAGAAGGAAGCCATATTCTCGCTGGCCGCGCGCTGATGTCCACCACCGTATTCACGCCCGCCGACCACGCCCGCATGGCGGAAGCCCTGCGGCTCGCCGAACGGGGCCTTTGTTCCACCATGCCCAATCCGCGTGTCGGCTGCGTGATCGTCAAGGATGACCGGGTGATCGGGCGTGGCTGGCACATGCGGGCGGGAGAAGCGCACGCGGAAATCCACGCGCTCGCCGAGGCTGGCGCGGCTGCCCGCGGCGCGATTGCCTATGTCACGCTGGAACCCTGTTCGCATCATGGCCGCACCCCGCCGTGCGCCGGCGCCCTGGTCGCGGCGGGCGTCAAGCGCGTGGTCGCCGCCATGACCGACCCCAACCCGCTGGTTTCCGGACGCGGTCTGGCGCTGCTCGAAGCCGCCGGAATCAAGACGCAAGTCGGGCTGCTGGAAGAGGAGGCGCGGGAACTCAACATTGGTTTCGTTTCCCGCATGACCCGCGGTCGTCCCTGGGCGCGCGTCAAGGCTGCCGCCAGCCTGGATGGCGGGACGGCGCTCGCCAATGGGCAAAGCCAGTGGATCACCAGCGCCGAGGCGCGACAGGACGGCCACCGCTGGCGGGCGCGGGCCTGCGCCATCCTGACCGGAATGGGCACCGTCCGGCGCGACAATCCCCGGCTCAGCGCACGCGGCGTGGAAGCTTCCCGCCAGCCGTCCAGGATCGTGGTAGACAGCCGCCTCGAACTCGATCCCGCGGCACATCTCCTGGCGGACGGCAGTCCGGTCCTTGTCGCTTTCGCCCGCGAGGACCGCGCCCGCCGCGTCGCCCTGGAAGAACGGGGCGCCGAGTGTGTTTTCCTCCCCGGCGCGGATGGCCGGGTCGACCTTCCCGCCCTCTTCGGCCTGCTCGGCCAGCGCAACATCAACGAAGTCCACGTGGAAGGTGGCCACCGCCTGAACGGCGCTCTGCTCGAAGCCGGGCTGGCCGACGAACTGCTCCTCTATCTCGCCCCTTGCCTGCTGGGCGACACGGCCCAGGGGATTTTCGCGCTCCCGGAACTTGCCCGCCTGGAAGACCGCACGATCCTGCGTTTTCATGACATCGCCACCATCGGCGGCGACCTGCGCCTCCTGGTCCGATTCTAGATAGCGCCATCCCGGAAGCATGTCATTCCATCCGGATTGCGACCGGCAGGTTGCGTGGCATTTGTCCGGGATTGCCCGATTTTCGGGACAGTTGTCCTCCCAAGAGAGCAAAAACCACTCCATGGCGATTCCCGGGGTTGCCGCATCACCCAGTAGACAATGCCAAGCGCGATGCGCTACCATCGCTGCCACCTGGCCTGTTACGGGCATTGTTTTTCCCGCGTTCCCATTCGATATATTTCGCATTCGCCTCAAGAACATGACTGCCACGCGTGTCCGGCAAAACTGGAAAATCCCGCATGACTGGCGCCTCTGGCGCCCCTGAATCATGCCGCTGTCTTGTCGCCACCTTGCGGAGCGGCAGGACTGGAAAACCAGTGCGCCAATCCGCAAGCCGCCATTGTCATCCAAGTTTGAGAGGCTCCCATGACAGAAGAAGAATTCGACGCCTTGGCCGCCCAGGGCTACAACCGTATTCCGGTCACGCTGCAAACGTTTGCCGACCTCGATACGCCGCTTTCCATTTATCTCAAGCTCGCCAACGGGCCGTACACCTATCTTCTGGAGTCCGTCCAGGGCGGAGAGCGTTTCGGGCGCTATTCCATCATCGGGCTGGAAGCGTTGACCCGCATCGCCGTCTATGACCACAAGGTGCTGGTGCTGACCGGTCCGCGCGTCGCCGAGCAGGCGGACAACGTCAATCCGCTCGATTTCATCGCCGACTACATGAACCGTTTCAAGGCGCCGCCCATGCCGGGATTGCCGCGCTTCACCGGCGGGTTGGTCGGTTGCTTCGGCTACGATACCGTGCGCTATGCGGAACCACGGCTGGAGAAAACAGCGCCCAGGTCGCCGGAAGACGACGGCATTCCCGACATCCTGCTTTTCAATTCGGAGGAACTTGCCGTCGTCGACAATCTTTCGGGCAAGCTCACGCTCATCGTCTATGCCGAACCCGATGTTCCCGGCGCGTACCGGAAAGCCCGGGCGCGCTTGAAGGAGCTTCTCGCCAGGCTGCGCGCGCCGGTCGCGCCGCCCGAGGACACCCCTGTGCCGCAATCTCCCGCGCCCGCTGTCTCCCTTTTCGGGGAAGAACGCTTCAAGGCCGCCGTGCAAAGAGCAAAAGCGTACATCACGGAAGGGGACATCATGCAGGTGGTGCTCTCGCAGCGCATGGAAAAACCCTTCGCCGCCAGTCCGATGGCGCTCTACCGGGTATTGCGCGGTCTGAACCCCTCGCCATACATGTTCTATTTCGATTTCGGCGATTTCCACGTTGTTGGCGCCTCACCGGAAATTCTCGTGCGCCTGGCGGACGAAGGGGGCGAAAAGAAGGTCATCCTGCGTCCCATCGCCGGTACGCGCAGGCGCGGCGCGACGGAGGCCGAGGATGCGGCGCTCGCCGAAGAGCTCCTGCGCGACGAAAAGGAGCGCGCCGAGCATGTGCAGTTGCTTGACCTGGGACGCAACGATTGCGGTCGCGTCGCCCAGACCGGCAGTGTCAGGGTGACGGAGCGGATGATTGTCGAGCGCTACTCCCACGTTATGCATCTGGTCTCCAACGTGGAAGGCCGCCTGAGCCCGGGGCTTTCCGCCATCGATGTGCTGAAGGCGAGTTTTCCCGCCGGCACGGTTTCCGGCGCGCCCAAGGTGCGGGCGATGGAAATCATCGCGGAACTCGAACCCGTCAAGCGCGGCATCTATGCCGGCGCGGTCGGCTACCTGGATTTTCATGGCAACATGGATCTGGCGATCGCGTTGCGCACAAGCGTCATCAAGGACGGCAAGTTTTCCGTGCAGGCGGGCGGCGGCATCGTCGCCGATTCCACGCCCGCCGGCGAATGGGAGGAGTCGCTCAACAAGGCCCGCGCGCTCCTTCTGGCCGCCGAACTGGCGGAGGCGGGCCTGGATACGAAGATGGAATGATGGCGGAAGGGATGCGAACATGCTCTTGATGATCGACAACTACGATTCCTTTACCTACAACATCGCGCAGTATTTCGGCGAGTTGGGCGCGGATGTGCGCGTGTTTCGCAACGACGCCATCTCCCTGGACGAAATCGACCGCCTGGCGCCGGACCATCTCGTGATCGGTCCCGGCCCCTGCGCGCCGGCGCAGGCGGGAATATCGCTGCAAGTCATCCAGACCTTCGCGGGCAGGATTCCGCTCCTGGGCGTCTGCCTGGGACACCAGGCGATTGGCGCGGCCTTCGGCGGCAAGGTCGTGCATGCCAGGTCCCTGATGCACGGCAAGGTCTCGCCCGTTCGGCACGATGGCGCCGGGGTTTTCCGGAAACTCCCCGATCCGCTGAAGTGCACGCGCTACCACTCGCTCGCCGTCGAACGGGCAAGCCTGCCCGGCTGTCTGGAAATCACGGCCTGGACAGAAGATGGAGAAATCATGGGGCTGCGGCATCGTACACTGCCCGTCGAAGGTGTGCAGTTTCATCCGGAATCCGTGCTCTCCGAACATGGGCACGATCTGTTCCACAATTTCCTGGACAACGTATCCGGTAATCCGCGGCACAAGCCGGAACAAAGGGAAGGGAGCGCTTCCCTTCCACTGATTTGATGGGCAGCGTGCGGTCTGTGCCGTATTGGCGCATGGTCGGGCCTGCCGAAAGAAGAGTGCGCGCGGGGCGGACCGGAACGGTTGGCAGGCGCGCTGTTGATGAACGTTCAACCATGAGGAGGATCGCCGAAAGGTTGCGCGGGCAATGCTTGTGACGGCAAGGACAGGGTGAACCGGGATTTTGCTGACCCCGAAAAGGGCGCGAAGCCGGAGGAAAGAGCCGCGATGCATCCTGTCGGTCGGAGCACGCGAAAACCCGCGCGAACGGGAGGCATTCGCATAAATGCCATGATTACCGCACAAGAAGCCCTGCAACGCACGATCGAGCACCGTGAAATCTTCTATGACGAAATGCTGGACCTGATGCGCCAGATCATGGCGGGCAGTGTTTCGCCGGTCATGTCCTCCGCCATCCTCGCCGGCCTGCGGGTCAAGAAGGAAACCATCGACGAAATCACCGCCGCCGCCACGGTGCTGCGCGAGATGGCGATCAAGGTGGAAGTGCCGCCGCCGAACGACAACTTCATCGATGTCGTCGGTACCGGCGGCGACGGCTCGCACACTTTCAATATCTCGACCACGAGCGCCTTCGCCGCCGCCGCCGCCGGAGCGCGGGTAGCCAAGCACGGCAACCGCGGCGTGTCGTCGAAATCCGGCTCCGCCGACGCCATCGAAGCCCTGGGCGGAAGCCTGGCCCTCAATGCCGAACAGGTGGCCAACTGCATCGCCAGTACAGGTATCGGGTTCATGTTCGCGCCCAATTTCCACACCGCGATGAAGAACATCGCCCCGGTGCGACGTGAAATGGGCGTGCGCACCATCTTCAACATCCTCGGGCCGCTGATCAATCCGGCCAGCGCGCCCAACACGCTGCTCGGCGTCTTCCATCCCGATCTCGTCGGCATCCTGGCGCGTGTCATGAAGCGGCTCGGCAGCCGGCATGTGCTGGTGGTGCACGGACTGGATGGCGTCGATGAAGTCAGCCTCGGCGCGACGACGATGGTCGGTGAACTCAAGGACGGCAAGATTACCGAATACGTCATCCACCCCGAGGACTTCGGCTTCGCCATGGCGAGCACGCGCAACCTGCGGGTGGAAACACCCGGGCAGTCGATCCAGATGCTGCGCGGCGTACTCGACAACCAGGTGGGTCCGGCGCGCGATGTCGTCATTTTCAATACCGGCGTGGCGCTCTACACCGCCGACATCGCCGACTCCATCGCCGACGGCATCCAGCGCGCGCGCGCGGTGATCGAAAGCGGGGCGGCAAAAACCAGACTGGAAGCGTTCATCCAGTACAACCAGCGCTTCAGGCAGGCGTAACAGGCATGGAAAACCGGTTCTTCCCGTACATGCCCGGCAGGTTCGGGGAGTCTCCGAATTCCTGTCTCCTGGCATCCGTCTCCCGATGAACATCCTGCAAAGAATCTGCGCCCTCAAGACCGAGGAAGTCGCTGCCGCGAAAATCACCCGTCCGTTTGCCGCCATGCGCCGCGACGCGGAAAACCAGCCACCGCCGCGTGACTTCATCGGCGCGATCCAGGGAAAAATCGCCGCGGGGCAAGCAGCGGTGATCGCCGAAATCAAAAAGGCAAGCCCTTCCAAAGGCGTGATCCGCGCTGATTTCCACCCCGCCGACATCGCGCATGACTACGAAGCCGGTGGCGCGGCCTGCCTGTCGGTGCTCACCGATGTCGCACACTTCCAGGGCCTGCCAGCCTACCTTGCCGCCGCCCGCGCCGCGTGCGCGCTGCCGGCGTTGCGCAAGGACTTCCTCGTCGATTCCTATCAGGTCTATGAAGCGCGCGCGCTGGGGGCCGACGCCATCCTGCTCATCGTCGCCGCGCTTACCGACGCGCAGATGCGGGACTTCGCCGCCATCGCCACCGAACTGGGCATGGCGGTGCTGGTGGAGTCCCACGATGGCGACGAACTGGCGCGCGCGCTGCAACTGAAAACGCCGCTTGTCGGCATCAACAACCGCAATCTGCGCACTTTTGAAGTGTCGCTCGACCACACGCTGGAGCTGCTGCCACGCGTTCCCCGGGATCGCATCGTGGTCACGGAAAGCGGCATCCACACCCGCGATGATGTCTCTATCATGCGAGCCGCCAATGTCCACGCCTTTTTGGTGGGAGAGGCATTCATGCGAGCGGAAGCGCCCGGAAAAGCGCTGGAAAGCCTCTTTGGCCAAAACCACGCATGACCTTGCGCAGGGCGCGGCCCGCTTTTATCGCGTGCGAGGTTTGGCTTCTTCCGGCGAAGGCATGGAACGGATGTCCCCCGGACCCATTCCCCGCTGGTTGTCACGAGACCAGGCAAGTGTTTTGGCGCTTCGTTTTGTTTGGGCAATGCCCTCACCAGGGTGCGCAGAACAGGGCACGGCGGCAGCGCCGCCACATAGCATCACAGATTGTCGCACGTTGTTGGCAATGCCGATTTTCGGGATTACCCTGCCAACCCATTGACAGATATGGCTTTCGCATGACGGATAGGTATCCATGATGTTACCCCCAGATAATCTTATGGCATAACATATGCCTGCCCGCTGGTAGCGTTCCCGGGCAGGCGCCAGGGAGTTCCAGAAGGCCGCATCCCGAGAGGGATGCGGCCTTCCTTTTGCCGCAATGCTTTTCCACGCTGATCTGAATGACGCCGCGGGGGAATCATGGATTCGCACACAAGAGAAAACGCGCCTGGACACAATACCTTGAAAATAGTCCTCTATATTGTTATCGGCGCGATGGTTTTTGCGCTGACCCTGGTCGGAGGTGGATGGGGTGTCTATGTCTATCTTGGATCGAAAGAAGACAGTGACGCCTATGCGCTTGCCAAAAAGAACGGGGATAAAAGCGATTTCGAGGAATATCTCGCCAGATTCCCAAACGGCAGGCATGTATCCGATACAAAACGTTCCCTTGACGATCTTGAATGGAAGGTCGTGCCCAAAACCCTCCACGGCTATACTGCCTATCTGGAATCACACCCGAATGGCGCGCATGCTGAAGAAGCGCGAAAACAGGTGGATAGTCTCGCGTGGGAGGAATATGGCGACAGTGTTTCCGGCATGACGAAATACCTGGAATTATTCCCTTCCGGAAAAAACGCGGAACTGGCAAAATCGAAAATCGAGAAAAAGCTGTCGTGCAATCGGGCCTTCGCGCGGCGCAAGCAGGAGCTTGTAAATAGCGGCAAGGGTGGAACTGATTCAGGTTCCGAAGGCGCCGAGAATATCTATAGCCGAAAACAGGGTACTCCCACAGCGCATACCCAGTTCAGCGGTGGAACGGCGACCACCTATTATCACGACGGCGTCTATACCAGCCAGGACGGGGTGGAAGTCCGATACAGGATTGCCAATAACACGAAATTTCTTGTCTTTCGACGCGTTGAGGGAGAGATTTTCTTTCGTACCCGTTCTGGCGTATTCTGGCGCGGCATGGCTGGCGCCTTGTTCGGAGGCGCATGGAATGCCGCAAAAGCCGGGCGCAGCGAGGTGGGGGCCAGTGACATGATCGCCGGCGCAAAAAAGGGCTACGATCGGGCAAAACGCACGAAAAATATCACAATTACCCAAACCCTGCGGCCCGGCGAAATATATCGCGGCAGTTCCTATCAGCCGGCCAAATACAAGGTGTTGAACAGTGGTTTCCAGGTCAAGAAAATACAGGCAGAAATTTCCGAAGATCTGGTGAAAACAAGAACCGCACCGGGTTGCTGAAACGCGCAAGCATTTATTTCGCCAGTCATGCCTCTTGATTATGCCGAAAAAAGAAAATCCAATGGGTTCGAGCACAGTTTCCTGCCCTCAAAATAAAAGGGTATTCCGGATTCTTGCGGAAATCATGAGACATGGTGTTGTGGTGGAATACATGGCACGGCTCAATGCGGCAAAAAGTCGTTTCCGGTTCCCCATCATGATGATCGTGATGGTGATTCTGGTATTCATGGAATATCGCTACAATGTCGATCTGCTGAACAGCATCAGCGATCCCGCCATCAAGCCGGAAGTGGCGGAGGATCTTTCCCAACGCGGGAAAATACTGGCGTCTTTTGGCGTCGTCTGGGCCTTGTTTCGCAATATGGTTTTCAGGTTGCGCAATGTTTTCTCCAGGATTTTCGTCATTGCGGCGCTGACGCTTGCCGGGTATCTGACACTGGATACAATCTATGGCAAGGTGATTGACAGTCTGCCGCCGAATGTGAAAGTCATGGGTTTCAACCTGCTTCTTTACCGGCATGATTTGTTGAGCGGTGATCTGGAAGATTCGGATATTCCCAAAATATCGGAAGACCCGGTCAGCGGGAAAATTTTCATGGGCGCCTTCCCCATGGTGTTGCTGGATGATCGTTTCATGCTGCCCGCGCAGTCATATATTATCCGTCGGGCGGAATTGAAAATTGAGGAAGCCTTGCGCGTCGCCGAGGAGAAATGGCCGGAATACCAAAATGGGATGGACAGGCTGAACGCCGCTCATGTCAAGTACCTGGAATACAGCCGGAAAGCGTCAACCGACGAGCTCTCCCGGGAATGGGGACAATATGCGCTCAAGATGCAGGAATTGGGGGATGCCCATGCGCACTATCGTGACGCGGTGAAAATCGCGCGTCGTGAAGCAGACCTGTCGAATCAATGGAATCAATACAATGGACAAATGGACTACTTGCGCGCAAAACACAGCGAGTTCGTACAGGGATCGCGCAAGGTCGTCCGCTACGGCGGAAAGGCAAGGGACAGCGCGGAGCGCAAGTTTCGCGCGGCATCCGGTGGTCTGGGTCCCAATGCCGGGGTTTCCTTGATCGAATTCCCGGGTTTGTTGAAACGTTCCAGCCATGGGAAAAGAATCCGGACGGCGGAAGACAGGATCGTTGGTCATGACACGGATGGCGATCCCATTCGCGCCGGGGAAATTCCCTATTTTCTGAGTCGCCCTGAATTCGAGGCGTGGGTTACCAATCGCGCCCTGCGCAGCTTGCAATCAGTGAATCTGCCCATGGATCACGTGATGGATCGGGAACAGTTTTTGGAATGGGCCAGGACATCCAATACACCTGGTGGCCAGACCCTGCGTGAACATGAAGCGAAAAATTATGGCACGGCAGACACGGTTGTGCGGGGAAAGGAAATTCCCTATTTTCTGGGGCAGGCGGAATTCGTCCAATGGACAGGACACAAGGTCACGGAAATCATGATCGCCTACGATATGCCGCCCAATGTGAATTTGAGTCGTGATGATTTCCTGGTTTTGCTGCGGAAGTCTTCCAGCAAGGAAGGCCA
>JAISME010000039.1 GCA_031276915.1 Zoogloeaceae bacterium | reverse complement strand
CCTGTCCGCTTCGCCGTCATTGGTACAATGAATGCCATCCCACGCGACTGCGAATCTGGACATGAAATCTCGAACAATCTTTCTGCTGGCGATCCTGTGGGGAGGCTTCTGCCTGTCCGGGGGATTGCCGTTGGCGCAGACATCCTCGCCCGCCTGGCGGCTGATCTCCAGCGATCCGGCGCGGCGCATCGAAGTGGACACAGCCAGCATCCGGCGTGAAAAGGACGGCTCCGTGACGGCGGCCAGCCGTCTCATCATGGCGCGCGAGGTCAGCGACGCGCGCACGGGCGAGATCTACAAATACATCCAGACGATCAGCCGCTATGACTGCCAGAAACGGACAGTCGCAACCCTGCAACGCAGTTTCGTCAAGGCCAGTGACGAGGTGCTGCGCACCGATGAAATTCCGAACGCCGCCATGCTGCCCGTGCGCAGCCGAACGCTGGACGACAGCGTGTTGCGTGAATTGTGCCGTCCGCCAGTCACTCCGCGCCCGGAGCCGGACTTGAACACGCAACTGGCCCGCATCCGGGCTGTGGCGGAGGCCAAACTGGGACCGCGGGCCACAGCCAGTGGCAAGCCACGGGCGGCGGCAAAACCGGAAACAGCCGCGCCGTCCGCCAGGCATGCCGGACGCGCCGCGCAAGCCCGGCATCCCGCGTTTGCCGCGCCAGGAACCAGCTTGTGCAAAACCGGACAACGGCAATCGCCCATCGATATTCGTGATGGCATCGTGGTGGACCTGGAGCCGCTCATGTTCGACTACCGGGATTCCTTGTTTGGCATCCTGGACACAGGCGAGACCATCGAGGTCAGGACGCGCGGCAACCGGCTGACATTACTGGGCAAGATCTACGAACTGGAACGTCTGCGCTTTCACCGTCCCGCCGGGGAGCGGATCGCGGGCAGGCAATTCGCCATGAGCGCGCATCTGGAACATGTCGCCGCCGACGGCGAACGCCTGATCGTCGCCGTCCTGCTGGAAAAGGGCGACCCGAACGCGGTGGTGCAAATCCTGTGGAATCATCTGCCGCTGGAAAGGTTTCGGGAAGTGCGGCCACCGGCAACCAGGATCGACCTGAGCCGGCTGTTGCCAGAAGACCGGGGCTATCATGCCTATATGGGCTCCCTCCCGCGCCCGCCCTGTACCGAAGGTGTGTTCTGGGCGGTCCTGCAGACACCGGTGACGATCTCGCCGGAGCAGGACGCCATCTTCGCCCGCCTGTATCCGGATAATGCCCGCCCCGCGCAACCGGCGCATGGGCGGCTCATCAAATCATCGCGCAATCCGGCGAACGCGAGTGACGGCAATCCGGTCATGGACAGCGATACGGCGCGGGATGCGCGCGCCCGGCAATGACGCGCCGGGCGTTACTCAACCGCCGCGCACCTTTTCGCGCATCAGGCGCTGTTTTTCCCGCGCCCAGTCCTTTTCCCTGGCGTCATCGCGCTTGTCATGCAGTTTCTTCCCGCGCGCAAGCCCGATTTCTGCCTTGATACGGCCTCGGGTGTAATGCAGGTCCAGCGGCACCAGGGTATAGCCAGCCCGTTCCACCTTGCCGATCAGCCTCATGATTTCCCGGTCTTGCAACAACAGCTTGCGGGTGCGGATCGGGTCGGGCCGGATGTGGGTGGACGCGGTCGGCAAGGGGGTGACATGCATGCCCAAAAGCCAGATTTCACCGCGCTTGACGAGAATGTAGGCTTCCTTGACCTGCACGCGACCGGCGCGGATGGATTTGACTTCCCAACCTTCCAGGACAAGTCCGGCCTCGTATTTTTCCTCGACGAAATAATCGTGAAAAGCCTTTTTGTTACTGGCGATGCGCATTGTGCGGCGATTCCTATAGAATCGCCGCATTCTAGCAAGAATCGGAGCCCTCCGGCGAACATGGCGCAGGTCGAAAAATCGGTACTGATCGCGTATTCTGCCCGGCAGATGTTCGACCTTGTGGACCGTTGCGAGGACTATCCGCTGTTCCTGCCCTGGTGCAGCAAGACGGAATGCCGGTTCCGGGACACGAAAAAAACCGTGGGAACGCTGCACATCAACTATCACGGCGTGAAAGCCCATTTCACGACCGAAAACGAAAAGGATGAACCGGATTCGATGTCGATTCGCCTCGTGGATGGCCCGTTCCGGTGCCTGGAAGGCGTCTGGCGTTTCCGGGCGCTGCGTTCGGATGCCTGCAAGGTAGAATTCCGCTTGCATTACGAATTTTCCAGCAGGCTGCTGGAGAAAGTAATCGGCCCCGTTTTCAACCATATCGCCAATACTTTTGTGGAAGCTTTCGTCAAACGGGCCGAACAGGTTTATGGAGCGCATGCGGCAGGAAATCAGTGACAGGCGTTCCCGCCCGTCGCGCGGGATGAGCCTGGAAGGGGTTTCTTTCCCCTTTCGGGGCGCCGTGGTCGGAACCCCGACCGCGGGCAAGGGGATTCAGCCTTCGCGCCGATTCCTTCGGACAGGGTTGCAAACCGGAGTTCGTTTACGATGAATGCGGAAGTCAGCGAAGAGATCGGCGTGGAAGTCGTATACGCCTTGCCGGAAAAGCAGGCGCGGATCCAGCTCCGCCTGCCAGCGGGCAGCAACGTGGAAACTGCCGTGCAGGCTTCCGGCCTGCTGCGGGCATACCCGGAAATCGACCTGAAAACGCACAAGATCGGCATTTTCGCCAAATTGACGAAGCTGGACGCGCTTTTGCGAGACCGGGATCGCGTGGAAATCTACCGCCCCCTGGTCGCCGATCCAAAAGAGGTCCGCAAACGCCGGAGCGCCGAAGGGAAGGGAATGAAGGCGGGGAACGCATCCATCCCGGGAACAGGCGCCTGAAGCGGCGGCCCGAACGCGGATCACAGGGAGCGTGTATCGTTGGCGATCTTGCCGGGAAGGGCAAGGATGATCGCGCGGTTGCTTGGGGAAAAACAGCGGGCGGCGGCCTCCCTGAACGGCAGCCAGCAATGGTCGCTGTGTTCGTCCGGAGCGAGACGGATGACCGCGGGCGCGGGAATTTCCAGGGAAAACACATGTTCGGTGTTGCGCGTGACGCCGGGCGCGTAGCGGTCGCGCCACTCGGGAAAGATGTCGTATTCCTGCGTCAAATGCCAGTCTACGAAGCGCGTGGCGGGGAAGACCAGTCCGGTTTCCTCGGCGACCTCACGCCGCGCGGTCTCCAGCAAGGTTCGGTCCCGCGCTTCCCGGCTGCCGGTCACGGATTGCCAGTATCCCGGATGCGCCGCGCGCTCCAGAAGCAGGATGTCCAGCACCGGAGTATGGACAACCACCAGGACGGAAACGGGAATCTTGTGACACGAGGCATGCATGACGATGGCGCCGCGAACCGGGTGCGCGAATTATATGCCGGTCCCAGATGTGTCCCGCTCGGAACCTGTTCGAAGTTTTTCCAATATGAGGGCAGGAAAGGCGAAGAGGAAGAACAGCAAGCTGGTGGACTGGCTCCAGAGACGCCAGTCGTCATACACCAACTGCTGCCTGGGAAATCCTTCCGACAGCATCCGCCACTGGCCGTCTCTTATCGTCACAATATAGACAGAATCATCTCTTTCCGTGACGACACTATCCAGAACACGTACCGTTGGCATTGCATCATTCCCCAAGGTCAGATCAAATGAGTCGGATTGCCAGGGAATCGTGTCGATACGCTCAAAATATTTCCATGATTTCTGTCTTGACAGAAATAAATGAACTGCTACACTCCCCGGCATGGAACTCACACCAATCACCGAACGTTTTATCCTGCACTGGGGCGAGATGGGCGCGCGCTGGGGCGTCAATCGCACCGTGGCGCAGATTCACGCGCTGCTCT
>JAISME010000154.1 GCA_031276915.1 Zoogloeaceae bacterium | reverse complement strand
CTTGGTTCGCGTGGGATGTGTAGGCGCAATGTTCATCATTGCGATGTTGGTTGTATTAACTGTTCTCGTTGTTTGCAAGCAGATAATGCTATTTGTAAAAAGGAATCAATGTGATACCTGTGATTATTTCTGTTATGCTTGTACTCATAACCTTTGGAGTTTTGTTTGTAGTGCGATCAGAGCAGGATATTATCCGGAAGCGGTTTGCTGACCGGGAAAATATTTCAACGGGTCAATTTATGATATTACTAAACGATGTAAATATGCCACATTGTGTTTTGATGCAAGCTATGCTATCAAGAAATTTGAAATAGATTCAGAAATCAGGATAGATACAGTCCGCGACTACATATTATTCGTTCAGAATATATGTGTACAAAAGGAAAGGTTGGGGAAGGCGAGTGATTGAACCTTTGGTGCAGACAACATCCTGCAGAGTGCGTCGAAATTCCTGGAGGGGAGGCTGCTGTTGTCCAACAGGGTAGATCACCGGGTAATCCGGGGTTCGATCCATGGAAGTCCTCGCGGGAATTCCCTCGTCTGGCGCGCGTAACGTCCGACAGAGATTCAGAATGCTTCGCAAAATTCGCAAAGTCCTTGGCCGGGTTTCGCATTTCTACGCTATTTTAGTGTTTTACGTGTGTTCTCCAATGCGTATATTGCGAACTTCCACGAGAAACGCAAAGGGGGGCTTCATGACGAAGACAATTTCAGCGACAGATTCCGGCGCTCGTTACTATACGCTGCGCGACGCGCTGGCTGATTCCGTGCGCGATCGGCTTTTTGCGCATGAATTCGCGCCGGGCGCTTTGCTCGACATTGCTGCGCTGACGGCGCGGTACGGAGTCGGACGGTTGTCGCTGACCGGAGCCTTGCGGCAACTTGCCCGCGAGCATCTGCTGGTGGCGCGGGCGGACGGGTACAGTGTTTCCCGGCTCGATGTCCGCGACGTCGAATGCATTCTGGATATGCTCGAACACATTCGCCTGTCGTTCCTGCTGCGCCGGGATGCGTGGGCCTGCGGCGTGTCGGGAGCAAGGATGTGCGTTTCCTCCAGTTCGTCCTGCGCGTACTGGGGTGTTTCCGGATTCGCCGTTTCACCGCCGTTCGTCCGGGCGGTCCAGAACCTGTACGACCAGTTGCGCCTTTACGCCGGTCCCGCGCTTTCCGCGATCGAGACCTGGTGCGCGCACGCGTTCCGGGAGGCCCTGGCGGAGGACATCGCCGACGGCGAGAGCCGGGAAGCGCGGATCGAACGTTGCTGTGCAAAGACCGCTCGCCAGTTCCGACAGGCCGTCTTGCTCCTGCGTCCCGGTCCCGCAGACGATCCTGCGGATGGCAACCCTGCGGATGGCAACTCCGCGAACGATACCTCGCGCGCGCCGCAATCCGCCTGCGAGGACAATGGTCGGCAGAGCGCGAACGCGCTGGTTTCCCGGGACTGGTCTTGCGCGTGGCGAATTTCGTGAACAGCGGTTCGTTTCTCCCGTGGGTGCGCGCGGGACCGGGATTTACGTGAAGAAGGAAGGACAGGCGGCCTTCTTTCTTGATCTCCCTGGCTTGTTGCACCTGGCGAAAGGCGGGTGCCGCGCTCGCCGCTGCCCATGACCGATTGCTATCCACAACCGATTGTTGTTCACAGGATCTGGAGTTTTGACATGTTACGTACACACATCCCTGGTTTTCCCCGCATTGGCGCGAACCGCGAGCTCAAGTTTGCCGTGGAGCGTTACTGGAAGGGAGAGATTTCCGCGCCCGAGCTGGAAGCGACCGGGCGCGACCTGCGCGCCCGGCATTGGGCCCTGCAGCGCGAGGCGGGGCTTGATTTCGTGACGGTGGGGGATTTCGCCTTCTACGATCATGTGGCGAACCACATTCAATTGCTTGGTTGCGAACCCGCGCGATTCGGATTTTCCGGCGCGGAGCCCGAACTCTTTCGCCATTTCATCCTGGCGCGCGGCGTGGCCCGCGAAGATGGCGCGAAACACACGGGGCATCCCGCGCTGGAGATGACGAAATGGTTCGACACCAATTACCACTACCTGGTGCCCGAGTTTTCCGCCGGCATGGACTTCGCGCTGGCAAGCGAGCGCCTGTTTACCGAGGTCGGGGAAGCGCGGGCCCTGGGGCACGCGGTCAAGGTTGTCCTGGTCGGTCCCCTGACCTTCCTTTGGCTTGGCAAGGAAAAAACGGAGGGATTTTCCCGGCTGGCGCTTCTGGAAAAGCTTCTGCCTGTCTACCGGCAAATCCTGGAACGCCTGCGCGGCCTGGGTGTCGAATGGGTGCAGATCGACGAACCCATCCTCGGGCTGGATCTGCCCGTTTCCTGGGCGCAGTCGTTCGAAGCGGCCTGCGGCACGCTGGCGGCGAGTGGCGTCAGGATTCTGCTCGCCAGCTATTTTTCGCCGCTTGAGGAAAACCTGGACCTCGCCTGCCGCTTGCCGGTGGCGGGCCTGCACATCGATGCCGTGCGCGCGCCGGACGACGTTCCGCGGGTCGCCGATCGCCTGCCCGCGCACAAGGTGCTTTCGCTCGGCCTCATCGACGGGCGCAATGTCTGGCGCGCCGATCTGGACGATGCCCTGCGGCGTTTGTGGGCGCTGCCGTCCGGGCGCGAAATCTGGCTGTCGACCTCGTGCTCGTTGCTGCACGTTCCCTTCAGCGTGGCGACGGAGACGAAGTTGGATGCGGAGGTGCGTTCATGGCTGAGTTTCGCCGCCGAAAAATTGCGGGAATTGCGCGTCCTTGCGCTGGCCGCGGCCGGCGATCCATCCGTGGAAAATATCCTGGAGGAAACCCGCCGCGCCTTGCGGGGCCGCCGGGAAAGCCCGCGCGTACATGCGCCGCTTGTGCGGCGGCGGCTCGAAACCCTGTCTTCCGGCATCGATCGGCGGCGCTCGCCTTTCCCGGTGCGCAACGCGACGCAGAAGGCGCGTTTTCAACTGCCGCTCTTCCCGACCACGACTATCGGCTCCTTCCCGCAGACCGCGGAAATCCGCGCCGCGCGGGCCGCCTATCGGCGCGGTGATCTCTCCGCCGCCGACTATACGAAGGCCATGTGGGCGGAGATTGCCCGCACCGTTGCTGCACAGGAGGAACTGGGGCTCGATGTGCTCGTGCACGGTGAGGCGGAACGCAACGACATGGTCGAATACTTCGGCGAACAGCTCGCCGGCTTCGTCTTTACGGCCAACGGCTGGGTGCAGTCCTACGGTTCCCGTTGCGTCAAGCCGCCGATCATCTACGGCGATGTCTCGCGCCCGCAAACGATGACGGTGGCCTGGTCGCGCTACGCGCAAAGCCTCACCAGGCGACCGATGAAAGGCATGTTGACCGGCCCGGTCACGATCCTGCAATGGTCGTTCGTGCGTGACGACCAGCCGCGCGCGACGACCGCGACACAGATCGCGCTGGCGATCCGGGACGAGGCCGTCGATCTGGAGCGGGCGGGCATCGGCATCATCCAGATCGACGAACCGGCCATCCGCGAAGGATTGCCCCTGCGCGGGGAAGGAAAGGCCGCCTATCTTGCCTGGGCGACGCGGGCGTTTCGCATCGCCGCCTCGGGCGTGGCGGACGAGACGCAGATACACACCCATATGTGTTACTCGGAATTCAGTGACATCTTGCCCGAAATCGCCGCGATGGACGCGGACGTCATCACGATCGAAACCAGTCGTTCCGGCATGGAGCTGTTGCGGGCGTTCGGCGAATTCCGGTACCCGAACGAAATCGGTCCCGGCGTCTACGATATTCATTCGCCGCGCGTCCCGGCGCGGGAGGAAATCGAGAATCTGCTGGAAAAGGCCCTTGTGGTGATTCCGGCGGAAAGGCTGTGGGTCAATCCCGATTGCGGTTTGAAAACGCGCGATTGGCCGGAGACGAAGGCCGCGCTGGAGAACATGGTCGCCGCCGCGCGTCATTTTCGGGAAATTCATGTGCGGGAAGCGTCGGAAATGAACGAAAAACCGTAGAATACGCGCGTTTTTTACGACAGCGGCAGGGTGCCCACAAACCTGCGCCACGACATCAAGGAGAGTTGTATGCAGCGTCAACAAACCGAAAGCACCGAAAACACCGAAAACCTGGAGAGCATGGAGCCTGCGCTTTCGCACGCATGGATCGCGGAAAAGAGGAAGTTCTTCATCCTGGTCGCCGATATTGTCCTGATGCTGGCGCTGCTCGAATTCCTGCCGTATGAACCCAAGACCAACGCCGGCCTGTCCATGCTGGTGTTCGTTGGCATCCTGTGGCTTACGGAGGCCATCCACATCACCATTACCGCCCTGATCGTTCCGGTTTTGGCGGTGGTCCTGGGGCTGATGAATCTTGGCAAGGCCCTGAGCGGTTTCGCTGATCCCACCATCTATCTGTTTTTCGGCGGTTTCGCGCTGGCGACCGCCCTGCATATCCAGGGGATCGACCGTTTCATCGCCAATCGCCTGCTCCTCCTGGCGCGCGGCCATTTCGGCGGCGCGGCGATCATGCTGTTCCTGGCGAGCGCCGGTCTCTCCATGTGGATCAGCAATACCGCGACCGCGGCGATGATGATGCCGCTTTCGATGGGCATTCTCAGCAATCTGGACGTGGAGAAGGAACACAACACCTATGCCTTCCTGCTTCTGGGCGTTGCCTACAGCGCCAGCATCGGGGGGCTCGGCACGCTTGTCGGCAGCCCGCCGAACGCCATCACCGCCGCGTACCTGGGGCTTGACTTCATGGGCTGGATGAAATTCGGCCTGCCGGTGATGATCGTCATGCTGCCGCTGATGATCGGCGCGCTCTACCTCGTTTTCCGGCCCAACTTCCAGCATCGCATCGCGATCGAGACCTATGCCTTCTCCTGGACCAGGCCGCGCATCACGACCATCGCCATCTTCCTCCTGGCGGCGTTTTGCTGGATTTTCAGCACCTACCTGAGCGAAGCACTGGGCAAGATCGCGCAGTTCGATTCCGTGGTCGCCGTCAGCGCCGCCATCCTGATCGGGATAACGGGCGTGGCGACCTGGAAGCAGATCCAGGCGAACACCGAGTGGGGTGTCCTCTTCCTTTTCGGTGGTGGCCTTGCCCTGAGCGCCATCCTGAAGGATTCCGGCGCCAGCGTCGTCATGGCGGAAGCCGTCGGCAATTTCCTGGGCAACGGGCATTGGGCGCTCATCATTTTCGTATCGGCGGCGTTCATCATCCTGCTCACCGAATTTTCCAGCAACACCGCGGCGGCGGCCCTGATGGTGCCCCTCTTCGGCACCGTCGGCGAGGCGCTGGGCATGCCGGCGCACCTCCTGCCGCTTGTGATCGGCATTGGCGCCTCGATGGCCTTCATGCTGCCGGTGGCGACGCCGCCCAACGCCATCGTCTTCGGCACCGGTCACATCAGGCAAAAGGAAATGGTGAAAGCCGGCTTCTGGCTGGTCGTGGCCTCCACTGTGCTTCTTACGCTGTTTGGGTGGTTTTTCTGGAGTTGAGTGCGCCAGAAACCGGCTGACAACCGCGCGTACCGCCCCGGAGGCGGTACGCGCGGTTTGGTTTCGTGGTTTGGTTTTTGTAAACACGCAATCACCGTGTTGCGTCGACGGCACGCGGTCGGCGCCGCGACGATGGTGGCGTGCTGTCATCCCGCGGCGTCTTCGGGATCGCCATGCCCGGGAATTTCGAGGGTGAAGCGCGTTTCCGCGTCGGGACTGGAATCAAGGCGCAGACTGCCGCCATGGGCGCGGGCGACGCCGAGCGCGATGGGTAGTCCCAGGCCGGTGCCGTGGCTTTTGGTGGTGAAAAAGGGTTCGAAGACGCGTGTCTGCAGGTTTTTGGGGATTCCCGGTCCCATGTCGGAGACCGAAAGCAGGATGGCGTCCGCGCGCGCGCGCGCGGCCAGCCGGACGGGTGCGCCCGGGGGGCTGACCTGCATGGCGTTTTCGAGCAGGCTCACCAGCGCCCCCAGGAGCGCTTTTCTGCCGCCCACGATGACGGCACGCGGGCAGCGGTTTTCGAGCTCGAGGCGCGTATCGCGTTCTTTCACAAGCGACTCCACGCTTTGCATCGCTTCGGCGAGGAGTTCGCTGACGGGAATCACATCCCGCCCGATGCTCTCCCCGCGCGCGAACAGGAGGACATCCTGGATCAGGTGTTCAAGGCGGTTGAGCTGCGCGGCGGTCTTGCCGGCGAAGCGGCGGCGCGCCGCGTCGGAAAGACCGGCCTTGCCCAGGTTGTCCGCGTAGAGGAGCGCCGTCGCCAGGGGGGTGCGCAACTGGTGCGCGAGCGCGGCGGCCATTTCGCCCATTGCGGCGAGGCGCTGGTTTCTTTCCAGTTCGGCCTTCATGCGGTGCGCGGCGGAAATGTCATGCAGCAGCAGGAGCTTGCCGCCGGCGGAATCGAGCGGGCTTTCCGCCAGGTTTACCCGTTTTTCGCCCAGTTGCCATTCGCCGACGGTAACGGCGGGTTCCAGATGCTGCCGGGCGACATCGCCCCAGTGGCGACCTTCCAGGTCATCTCCCAGCCATTGCCGCGCAGCCGGATTTGCCTCGGTGACGCGCGCCTGTCCGTCCAGCACGACCACCCCGGCGGGCAGCGCGTCGAGCAGGAGGCCCAGTCGCTCGGAAAGACGTTCCTTTTCCTCGTACTGGCGACGCAGCTCGCCGTTGGCGACGGCAAGCTCCTCGGTGAGCGAGTCCACCTTTTCTTGCAGGGCCGCGTAGGCGTGGGTCAGTTCGGTGGAAACCCGGTTGAAATGATCGAAGGCTTTTTGCAGTTCCTGGGCCGGAGTGCCGGCGGTGGGCATGGTCATGGCGGCAAGCTCGGAAAACGGGCGGCAATAAATGCGGGGTAATGTAGAATATTCCTTTATATCCTGTCTTTTCATGGACAGCGATTTTTTCCGGATTCCGGATTTCAAGACCTGATTCGATGGCGGAAACTCCCGATATTGCAGCCGAACCCCTGGAAACGCCGCAGCGGGCGGATCCCGCAAGCCGTTTGCGCGAGGCGTTCGGGCGTCTTTCCAGCCAGCAGAAAATCATCCTGGCGGTTGCCGTGGCCGCCATCGTGGCTATTCTGGTCGGCGCCTATCTCTGGAGCCGCCAGCCCGAGTACCGTGTCCTGTTCGCCAACGTGTCGGACAAGGATGGCGCCGCGATCATCGCCGCCCTCGAGCAGTCGGGCGTGCCTTACCGGTTTTCCGAAAACGGTTCCGCCATCCTCGTTTCCGCCGAACGGGTGCATGACGTGCGCCTGCGGCTCGCGGGCCAGGGATTGCCGCGCGGCGGCGCGATCGGCTTCGAGCTGATGGAAAACCAGAAATTCGGCACCAGCCAGTTTACCGAGCAGGTCAATTACCAGCGCGCCCTGGAAGGGGAACTGGCGCGCACCATCGAATCCATTTCCGCTGTCGACGCGGCCCGCGTGCACCTTGCGATTCCCAAACCCAGCGTATTCGTGCGCGAGGAACAAAAACCCTCGGCCTCGGTGCTGCTGCGCCTTTTGCCGGGCCGCGTGCTGGAACCGTCGCAGGTGGCGGGCATCAGCCACCTGATTGCTTCCAGCGTGCCGCAACTGCCGCTTTCCAACGTCACGATCGCTGACCAGAACGGCAATCTCCTCTCCCTTTTGAAGGACAGGTTGCAGGAGGCTGGCCTCGATCCCGGTCAACTGAAATACGTGCATGAGATTGAGAATGGCGTCATCAAGCGCATCGGCGACATCCTGACACCCGTGGTCGGGACGGGCAATTACCGCGTGCAGGTGGCCGCCGATCTGGATTTCGCGCAGACCGAGCAGACCTCGGAAACCTACGATCCCGACCCCTCCATGCGAAGCCAGCAGGTTTCCGAATCCGCCAATCTCGACCGTCCGCCCCAGGGTGGCGTGCCCGGCGCGCTTTCCAACCAGCCGCCGGTGCCCGCGACGGCGCCGATCACGCAGCCGCCGGTCGGTCCCGTGGACACGGCGGGCGTGTTGCCGACGCCGGCTTCGCTTCTCAACCAGGGGCGGATGGATGTGGCGGGCGTGCGCGCCCCCCTGCGCGATCCCGTGACGCCCCCGCTGGCGACCCACAAGAGCGCCACCACCAACTACGAAATAGGCCGGACCATTCGTCACACCCGGCAGCCCGTGGGCGGCATGCGGCGGTTGACGGCGGCCGTGGTGGTCAATTACCGCATGGAGATGGACGCCAAGGCCGGCAAGGAGCTTCCCCGTCCCCTGCCCGACGCCGAAATCGCCCAGATCACCAATCTCGTGCGCCAGGCGATGGGCTACAACGCCGAACGGGGCGATTCCATTTCCGTCGCCAACGTGCCCTTCACGTCCGATACGCTGCCCGAAGAGGTCGCGCCGTTCTGGAAAAATCCCGAATACATCGCGCCGGGCCTGGAAATCGCAAGGTACCTGGTTCTGGCGGCCATTGTTTTTATCCTGTACTGGACCATGATCCGCCCGGTTTTCCGCACCATGTTCCCGCCACCCCCGCCGTTGCCCGGGCCGGAAGAGGGCGGCGAGATCGCGGACGGGGAAAGTCCGGAAGGCGCGACCGGGGAGGGCGAGCCTGCGCCGCAGGCCGATCCCTTCGAGCGGAAATTGCAGGAGGCCAGGGAATTCGCCCGTGGCAATCCCAAGGCGGTGGCGCATATCATCAACGACTGGCTGAAAGTGGGGGGGTGATTCTGGCATGGCAGGCGAAAATCTCGAAAAAAGTGCCATCCTGCTCATTTCCCTGGGCGAGGATTACGCCGCCGAGGTCCTGAAACTGATGGGCCCGCGCGAAGTCCAGAAACTCGGGCACGCGATGTCGGCCCTGAAGACGGTCCCGCGCGCGAAAGTGGAGGCGATCCTGGATGAATTCCATGCCATCGTGACCGAGCAGGCGTCCATGCACGTGGATACGGACAATTACATCCGCTCTGTGCTGACCAAGGCGTTGGGGGACGACAAGGCGTCCAACCTGATTTCCCGCATCCTCCAGGGCGGCGAAACGAGCGGCATCGAGGGACTGAAGTGGATGGACGCGGCCACCGTGGCCGATCTCATCAAGAACGAACATCCCCAGATCATCGCCACCATCCTCGTGCATCTGGAGCACGACCACGCCAGTGAAATCCTGGGCTGCTTCTCGGACCGCCTGCGGAACGATGTGATCCTGCGCATCGCCACGCTGGAAGGCGTGCAGCCGCAGGCCCTGCGGGAGCTGAATGAGGAAATGCTGCAACTCCTGTCGGGCTCGGCCAACATCAAGAAAGCGGCAATGGGCGGCGTGCGCGCCGTGGCGGAGATTCTCAATTTCTTCGGCAGCGCCAACGAAACCGCGACGCTCGACGCCCTGCGCGAATACGATCCCGACCTGGCGCAGAAGGTGCTGGACGAGATGTTCGTGTTCGAGAACCTGCTCGATCTGGACGACCGTTCCCTGCAGCTCCTCCTGCGGGAAATCCAGTCCGATTCCCTGGTGCTGGCCCTGAAGGGTGCTTCCGAGGAATTGCGGGCCAAGATTTTCAAGAACATGTCGCAGCGGGCGGCGGAAATGCTGAAGGAAGACCTGGAATCGCGCGGCCCGGTGCGCGTTTCCGAAGTGGAAGCCGAACAGAAGGAAATCCTGAAAGCCGTGCGCCGGTTGGCCGACGAAGGCCAGATCGTCCTGGGCGGCGGGGCTTCCGAGCAAATGCTGTAGTCGCGCGATGGCAGGCTATATTCCCAAGGAACGGCTGCATGCCTATACCCGCTGGCAGGCGGACGATTTCGCGGCGCGGTCGCGGGGAAACACTCCCGCCGGAACGCCGCCCGCCCTGGATCCCGCTGGCGGGGAAACGCCGGACCCCCGTCCGGAAGGAGACGCCGCGCGTCCGGCGATCCCGCTGCCGACGGTGGAGGAACTGGAGCGCGTGCACGAGGCGGCGCGTGAAAGCGGGTACGAGGCGGGGTTCGCGGAAGGCCGCCAGGCCGGATACGAAGCGGGCCGGGCGGAAGGGGTGCAAGACGGAAACACCGAGGCGCGGGCCAGCGCCGAGCAGTGCCGGGCGCTGTGCCAGGGACTCCAGGAGGCGCTTGCCAGCTTCGACCAGGAAATGGCCGAGGCCGTTTTCGCCTGCGCCCTGGAGGTGGCCCGGCAGGTTGTTCGCGGCGCGGTGCGCGCCCAGCCGGAAACCCTGCTGCCGGTCATTCGGGAGGCGCTGGCCGCGCTGCCCCTGCAACACGCTCCGGTTACGCTCCTGGTGTCGCCGGAAGACGCCGGGTTGGCGCAAGGCCATCTGGGCAACCATTTCAGCGCCGTCGGCTGGCGCATCCAGGCCGATCCGGAGATTGCCCGGGGCGGCTGCCGCCTGAAGGCCGGGAGCAGCGAAGTGGACGCCACCCTCGACACCCGCTGGAGGCGCACGCTGGAAGCGATCGGCGTTGTCCTGCGCGATGGCGCATCCATTGACGACGACAGCAGTGTCGGTGGTGTCGGTGGCGTCTGTCCGGAAGGGTAGGGCGGACATGGACGTGGCCGCGAACCGTCTGCGGAACTGGCGTTCGCTGCTGGAGCAGGCGCGGGCGGCGGTGGGGCAGGCGTCGCCGATTCTCTCCACGGGCCACCTGACGCGCATCAACGGCCTGGTGATGGAGGCTTCCGGTCTCAAGCTTCCCATGGGCAGCACCTGCAGGGTCCTGCCGCTGGGAGGCGCGCCGGTGGAGGCGGAGGTCGTGGGGTTTTCCGGCGAAAAGCTGTTCCTGATGCCTTCCGACGACATCTATGGGCTTTCGCCGGGTGCTGTCGTGCAGGCGGTGGAGCAGCCCGTCGCGCCGCTCAGGGTGGGACGCGCCACGCCGCTGCTGCGGCGAGCGATGGATCGCTCCAAGAAGGCGCCGGTCGGGGAATCCCTCCTAGGGCGTGTGCTGGATGGCGTTGGACGTCCGCTTGATGGCAAGGGACCGCTCGCTCCGGAAGCGCAACGTTCCCTGCAGAGCCGTCCCTACAATCCCATGCGCCGCGCTCCCATCGAGCGCGTGCTGGATGTGGGGGTGCGCGCCATCAACGGCATGCTCACCGTGGGGCAGGGGCAGCGGATGGGGCTTTTCGCCGGTTCCGGCGTTGGCAAATCCATGCTGCTCGGCATGATGGCGCGCTACACGAGCGCGGAAATCATCGTGGTCGGGCTGATCGGCGAGCGCGGGCGGGAGGTGAAGGAATTCATCGAGCAGATATTGGGCGAGGAAGGGCTGGCGCGCGCTGTCGTGGTGGCTGCGCCCGCCGATACCGGCCCGCTCATGCGGCTCCAGGGCGCGGCCTACGCCACCACGCTGGCCGAATATTTCCGCGACCAGGGCCGGCAGGTGCTGCTCATCATGGATTCGCTCACCCGCTACGCGATGGCGCAGCGGGAAATCGCGCTCGCCATTGGCGAGCCGCCCGCCACGCGCGGGTATCCGCCTTCCGTGTTCGCGCGCCTGCCGCAGCTTGTGGAGCGGGCGGGCAATGGTCCGGTCGGCGGCGGCTCCATCACGGCTTTCTATACCGTGCTCGTGGAAGGCGACGACCAGCAGGATCCCATTGCCGACGCGGCGCGCGCCATTCTTGACGGCCATGTTGTGCTGACCCGCGCCCTGGGCGACGCCGGCCACTATCCGGCCATCGACATTGAGCAATCGATCAGCCGGGCGATGGTCAATCTCATCACGCCCGGGCATCTTGAGCTGATCCGCCGCTTCAAGGTGCTGTTTTCCCGCTACCAGCGCGCCCGCGACCTGATTACGGTGGGCGCCTATGTTCCCGGTTCCGACCCGGTGCTGGACGAGGCTGTGCGGCTGTATCCCGCCATGGAGACGTTCCTCCAGCAGAAATTCGACACCTCCGCCCGTTTCGGGGACAGCGTCGCGGGTTTGCAAGCCCTGTTCGAACAGACGGACCTGGATGCCAAATCGCCATTGGCCGCGCAATGAGAATGTCTTGATTCTTGATAATTGGGTATTGCGTGGAACAGGTCGATACGGTATCTTCGCCTGCGTTCTGTCATCGTTCCCTGCCGTGGTGACCGTGTCGGAGCAAATCTGAAATTCCCGACCGGATCATGAGAATAAGAAAAAGAAGGAATCTTGCGCTGAAAGGAATCGCTTTCCTTGTGTTGTCACTGGCGATCCTTGCGGGCGAGGCGTCCGCTGGAACACCGTATGACACGCCGTTGCGCTTTGGTATCGTGCCGTTCAATTCCGCCGCCGCGCTGTCCCGGATCCACCGGCCCCTGAATCGTCATCTCTCCGCGATGTTGCAACGTTCCGTTGCCTTCTATACCTCGGTTGACCACGCCGTCTTTTTCAAGGACGCTTCCGCGGGCGTGTTCGACCTGATGGTCGTCAGTCCGCATTTCGTGCCCTTCCTGGTGAAAAACGGCTTCGTGCCCCTGGCGCGCTATCGTTCCGAGATCGACATCGTGCTGGTGATGCGCAGGGACTTCACATTCAACTCCCTGTCCGACCTGCGCGACAAACGGCTCGGGTTTCCCGACCGGCTTTCCTTTACCACCATCAACAGCATGCTCTGGCTTGGACAGCGCGGCATGGAAGCGGGCCGGGATTTCAGCGTCCAGTTGCAACCAAGCCTGAACGCGGCGGTCACCGCGGTGGCGGTGGAAAAACTGGACATGGCCATCACGGCGACATCCGCATTCAACCAGTTGTCCCCCGATGTCCGCGCGCGCCTGAAAACCCGGCGGCTGAACGAGACGCCGCAGCCAAGCCTGATGATCCTGGCGAAGGAAAGTCTGGGGGAGACGAATCTGGCCCGCATCCGGACGGCGCTCGACACCTTCCCGGCGACGGCGGCCGGCGCGGCGTTTTTCAGGGAAACCGGCTATATCGGCTTCGCGCCGGTCAGCGAGGCGAATCTTGGCGCGCTGTCGGCCTACGTGGAAATCACGAAAAAAAATCTGGGGCAATAGACAATGTTTGCCGGCAGCTTCTGACAAGGCGTTCCTGGAAAATGGCTCCGTTTCCTGACGCAACGAAAACCCGGCGGCGCGCGCCGGAAAATCCGCAGAAGGGTCGTGCGCCATGACGGGCATGGCCATGCACTCGCTCAAGGCGCGCCTGTTCCTCATTTCCTTCCTGTCCGGCGTCGCGGTGGTTTCCGCCCTGGTGTGGAACAGCGTGCGCCTGATCCAGAGCCAGTTGCAGACGCAGATCGAGGCGCGCATCCGCGACAAGCAAATGGCCTTCCAGCCGTCCGTGGCGATGCGGCTGGCGGCGCGGGATTACGCGAGCCTGCGCGAAATTGTCGAACTCTGGCGGAAAGACATCAACAGCCAGCAGACGTACATCGTGGTCACGGACGAGAACGAAAAGCCGCTCGCCCTGTCCGGATGGCCGGCGGGCAAGGCGCTGCCGCCTGTCGGCCAGGCGGACGGCGTGTTGAACGTGGCGTTTCCGGTATATCTGGAAGACCATATCTACGGTTACGTGCATTACGGCTTCGATATCCGCTTCATCGAGAAGGCAAGGCGCGAACTGCTCTGGCAAGGCATCCTGATCGGGCTGGTCGGCATGATCCTTTTCGCGCTTGCCCTGTCCATCCCCGTTTGTTACCTGACCCGCAACCTGGGCATGCTCGCCAGGGCCAGCGCGCGGATACGTCAACAGCATTTCTCGCATCGCATCCAGGTCCGCGGCAGGGATGAAATCGCCCAGGTTGCGGAAAGCTTCAACGGCATGGCCGACGAACTCGAGCGGCTCATCCTGTCGATCAAGGAAAAGGAGGAGCATTTCCGCGCGATTGCGGACTACACCTATTCCTGGGAAAACTGGTTCGGTGTCGATGGCCGTCTGCGCTGGACCAATCCGGCGGTGGAGCGCATCGTCGGATACACGCCGGAGGAATGTTCCCGCATGCCGGATTTTCCCTTGCCGCTCGTGTATCCGGACGACCAGGAGCAAATCTGTTTCCAGATGAAACTCGCCGGGGAGGGACACAGCGGCCAGGATCTGGAATTCCGGGTGATTGCCCGCGATGGACGCTGCATCTGGGTGGCGATGTCCTGGCAGCCGATCCGGGATTCGGATGGCGCGCCCCTTGGGTACCGCTCCAGTATCCGCGACATTACCCAGCAGCATCAGGCCGACGAGGAGCTTGTCTACCAGGCCGAGCACGACTACCTGACCGGGCTTTGCAACCGCCGTACCTTCGAGCGGCAACTGCAGGCGGCGCTCAAGGCCGTGAAGCCGACAGACCAGTCCATCGTGGTTCTGTATATCGACCTCGACCAGTTCAAGCTGGTTAACGACTCCTGCGGTCATATGACGGGCGACCGGTTGCTGATCGATCTCGCGCAAATCCTGCGGGATTGCGTGGCGGAGTACAGCGACGGATTCCTGGCGCGCCTGGGCGGCGACGAATTCGGCGTGCTGCTTACCGATCGCGATGAAAGCGCCGCCATGCGGTGCGCGCGTCACATCATCGAAAAAGTCCGCACGCACATCTTCACCTTCAATGATCGCAGTTTCCGCCTGGGCGTCTCCATCGGCGTGGCGCGGGCGCGTCCGGGAGAAATGACGGACTTCACGGAACTCCTGATTGCGGCGGATACCGCCTGTTATGCCGCCAAGGAACATGGTCGCAATCGCGCCGAGCTTTACGTGTGCAACAACACCTATTTCCAGCAGCGTTCCGAGGAGTTCCGCTCCATCGGCCAGGTCATGGACGCGCTCCAGAAAGGGCGCTTCATTCTCTACTTCCAGCGCATGCAGATGCTGCTGCCGGGACTGAAAAGCCACGCGGAAATCCTGCTCCGCCTGAAGGACGCGGATGACCAGATACAGGCTCCGGCGCGTTTCATCGAAGCGGCGGAACGGTTCAACCTGATGCCCTACATCGACCGCTGGGTGCTGGAGAACACCTGCCGCCAACTGGCTGAATGGCAGCGCGCCGGCATCGATTGCGGAATCGAGTGCTTCGCCATCAACGTATCCGGCTCCAGTCTTTCCGAGGCGGATTTCCCGGATTTCGTCCAGAGCCAGATCGACAGCCATGGCGTCGATCCGCGCCGGCTGTGTTTCGAAATCACCGAAAGCTATGCCGTGGGGCAACTGGACACCGCCCTGCGCTTCATCGAGCGCATGCACGCGCTGGGCGCGGAACTGGCGCTGGACGATTTCGGCTCCGGTCTCTCTTCCTTCGGGTATCTGAAGCGCTTCAAGGTGGATTATCTGAAGATCGACGGCATGTTCGTCAAGAACCTGGACAACGATGTCACGGACCGGGCCGTGGTTGCGACCATGGTGCAGCTCGCGCATGTGTATGGACTCAAGACCATTGTTGAATTCGTGCACAACAACGCCGTGCTCGAAATTTCCAACGCGCTGGGTTGCGCCTACGCGCAAGGCTACGCCTGCCATGTGCCCGAACCGCTCCAGAATCTTGGGCTGCCGCGAAGGACGAAGGAAAAAACGTGAGTCCCGCGTCTCGTTGCGCGGACTTTCCGGGGAGGGGGAAGATACAAGGGGGAAGAAGCGGGGATTGCGGGGATTTCCAGACTGGTAGGCGCGATTGGATTCGAACCAACGACCCCCACCATGTCAAGGTGGTGCTCTAACCAACTGAGCTACGCGCCTGAAGGAAGGCCGCATTATACGGGCCGGGTCGGGCAAGTCAAGCAATCTCCGGGCAACGGCGTTTCGGCGGCTGGACCGCGGGCGGGTTATTTCCGCCAGAAGGCCGGCGTCAGGACGACGAGCAGGGTAAAGATTTCCAGGCGTCCCAGGAGCATGGCGAGGGCGCAGATCCAGGTCTGGAAGGGCGTGAGGGCCGCATAGGTGCTGCTGGGTCCCACCATGCCCAGGCCGGGGCCGGTATTGTTGAGCGAGGCAACGATGGCGGAAAAGGCCGTGACGATTTCCAGTCCGGAAAAACTCATGACCAGCACCAGGGCCACCAGCGTCACCATATAGATGAAACTGAACGCGAGGATGGCGAAGAGGGTATCCTGCTGCACGGCATGCCCCCCGAGCTTGACGGGGTAAACCGCCCGGGGATGCATGGAGCGCAGAAGCTCCCGGTATACCTGCTTGTACAGCAGCACCGCCCGCATCATCTTGATGCCGCCGCCGGTGGAGCCGGAACAGGAAACGAAACTGCACAGGAACAACATGGTCAGCGGCGCGAAGAAAGGCCAGAGACTGTAGTCGACCGACGTGAAGCCGGCGGTCGTGGCAATGGCGATCAGGTTGAACGCGACGCGGCGCAGGGTCTCCGTGGTGTTGCCGTAGATGCGGAAATCCCATAGGTAGAAGGTGATGAGCAGCACGCTGACCAGCAGCACGCCAAGAAACCAGAGGATTTCCGGATCGCGCAGGTAGGTGCGCAGGCTGCGTCCGCTCAGCGCGATGTAGTGGGTGGCGAAATTCATCCCGGAGATCAGCATGAAAACGATGGCGACCCCCTCGATCGCCGGGGAATTCCAGTGCGCGAAACTGGCGTCATGCGTGGAAAACCCGCCCAGGGAAACCGTGGAAAACGCGTGGCAAACGGCGTCGAAACCGTTCATGCCCGCCCAGCGGTAGGCCGCCGCGCAGATGACGGTGAATCCCACGTATACGAGCCACAGTCCCTTGGCGGTTTCGGTGATGCGGGGCGTGAGCTTGGTGTCCTTCATCGGGCTGGGGATTTCGGCCTTGAACATCTGCCGTCCCCCGATGCCCAGCATGGGCAGGATGGCGACCGCCAGCACGATCAGGCCCATGCCGCCCAGCCAGATGATGAGGCAGCGCCACAGATTGATGGATTGCGGCAAACGGTCGATCTGGCTGAAAACCGTCGCGCCCGTCGCCGTCAGGCCGGAGACCGCTTCGAAATAGGCGTCGGTGAAACGCACACGCAACTGGACGAGAAAAGGAAGGCTCGCGTAAACGGGCAGCACCGACCAGGCCAGGGCCACAAGCAGGAATCCGTCGCGCAGATGCAGTTCGCGCTGGCTTTTGCGCGTGGCGAACCATAGACCGCCGCCGCTTCCCAGGGTTGCGAAGAAAGCGAGATCGTAGGCCGTTTCGGCGCCATCATGACTCCAGTGCGCATAGGCCAGCGGCACGAGCAGCGCCAGTGAAAAGAGCATGAGCAACATGCCCAGGGCGCGAAAGACGGGGAAATAGCGGATCATCGTCCAGGGCCATCATTCCGCCGGCGCCACGCGAAAGGCCGGAACATGCCAGACACCACAGACACCACGGGGTTTCGCGCGCGAAACGGCGGAATGGAACGCGCGGTCCGTTGCGGTTGCCCCAACCGGAAATGGCGGCGTTGACACGACCAGCGAGAAGAGGCCGGGTTTCCATCGTGCGCGCATGTCGATTCTTTCTTCGAACACCGCCAGATCACACGCCCAGCGGATTCGGCTTTTCCGGATCCAGCCCATATTTGCCGATGGCCGCCGCAACGACCTGGGGCGCGATCTTGCCCTCGTCGGCGAGCGCCTTCAGGGCCGCGACCGTCACCCAGTGGCGGTCGACCTCGAAGAAGCGGC
>JAISME010000090.1 GCA_031276915.1 Zoogloeaceae bacterium | reverse complement strand
CATATTCGCCTGCCGCCTGCCGCCTGCCGCCTGCCGCCTGCCGCCTGCCGCCTGCCGCCTGCCGCCTGCCGCCTGCCGCCTGCCGCCTGCCGCCTGCCGCCTGCCGCCTGCGATTATTATGTTTGCATATTCCGGTTTGTCAAGTCTTTTTACACTTTTTCCCGCATCCCGTTCGCACATATTGCATGCGCACAACACAGCGGATGTTTCAGTCGATGCTTCCGAAAACGGCAGGGTGGAGAACATGATGTATCGCTTGTCCGACTTGTCAGGAAAAGAAACCGGAAAGGTACGAGCAACTTCCGTGCCCACCAACCCCCGCACCCCCGATTCCCGCCCGCACGCTCGCATCCACGCCATTTTCCTCCCCGACAACACAACCACACCCCCTCCACAAAGTGACAAATTGCGCACATCAAGTGACAAAAATTGTCACAGGACAAGGGAGCGCATTCCGCCCCCGAGCACCCACGCGCTTCATGCGATTGCCCTGAATCAGCGCTTCCCGTGAGAATATTTGTCCAGGCGCGCGCTTTATATAGAAATTAGTTACATATGCATATGAAGACAAATTCTTTTTCAAATAACGACAAAATGTTGCAATAGTCACGTGGTCGGTAGTTTGTGGAGCGCGCCGCCGCGAATATTCCGGAACCGGCGCGACACTCGTTACGAACGCTTGTATTTTCATAAAGGATTTCACATGCACAAGAAACCGCTTTCTCTTCCCGTCGCCGCCGCGTTGGTGGGCATCGTTGCCCCTGGCGTGGTCGCGGCGCAGACCAACGTGGAGATTTACGGCTCCATCGATGTGGCGTTTTCGCATCGCGGCGACAACATCGCGCCGCACGTCGGCTCCCGGACATCGATCGACTCCGGTACGGCCTCCGGCAACCGCCTTGGCTTTCGGGGGACGGAAGATCTGGGAAATGGCCTGAAAGCGCTGTTCACGCTGGAAGCCGGCTTCAAGGCGGATGACGGCGAGCATGCCCAGGGTGGTCGCCTGTTTGGCCGTCAGGCCTATCTGGGCCTGACCGGTGGCTTTGGCACGGTCATCGCGGGCCGTCTTTACGCGCCGCGCTATTCCCTGCTTTCCTCGCTCGATCCCTTTGGCGGTGCTTCGGTCGGGCAATTCAACAATGTCCTCGACGACGTGACCTTCTATGGCACGACGCTTGCCGTGGCCGACGTGGTGCGCGTAGACAATGCGGTTGCCTATGTTTCTCCTTCCCTGGGCGGCTTCAATGTCACCCTGGCGTACGCGACCAACGCGGTGGCGCAGGAAGGTGGCAGCGCCGCTCCCATCACGGGGCAGACCGACAACGACGGTGACGCCAAGACCTGGGCGATCCTGCCGCGCTACAAGAACGGTCCGCTGGATGTCGGTTTCTCCTACCAGAACATCAAGGTAGACGAGATCGTCCCCGATGGTCCTTCCGCCAAGGTGCGCCAGTGGTCGGTCGGTGGCGCGTATGACTTCAACGCGGTCAAGCTGGCGGCCTACTACGATCAGTACAAGGCCACGCATTCCGCCTTCGACAATTCCGAGAAGCTGGAAAGCTGGCTGATCGGCGCGACGATCCCGTTCGGGAAACATGCTGTCCGGGTTTCCTACACCCAGTCCAAGTTTGACGACTATACCGGCGACAGCGATGGCAAGGCGCGGCAATGGGCGCTGGGCTATTCCTACGCGCTTTCCAAGCGCACCAACGTCTTTGCCATCTATTCGGACATCAGCAATGACGATGCCGGCGGCAGCGACGGTGGCGGCGATGGCAACCACAAGGTGCACCGTCACGCAAATGCCGCTGACGCCTATCACGGGTATGGTTCCGGCTACCAGAACGGTTTCCAGGTCGGACTGAAACACACGTTCTGACGACCGCGACCTTCCCGAAATGCTTGCTCCCGTTTTGGCGGCGCCGGCGACGGCGCCGTTTTTCTTGCCAGGCATATGCATGGGACCAAACGGTCTAAAGAGCGCCACGCAACCCCACTATGATGCGCGCGGGAGGAACGTTTCCTCCTGTCCGACAATGGAAATATCTTACGGAGAGCCATCATGACACAGAAGCTCCTGACGTTCGTCCAGGACATCGCCCGTCTTCTGGAACAAAAACCGTCCGAATCCATCCTTCTCGCCGAAGGGAAAAAATTGGTCGCCACACTGGTTTCTTCCCCTGAATGGTTGCCGGAAGCCTTCCGGAAACCGCATCCGGCGCATTACCAGCAATACCTTCTCTATGCCGATCCGCTTGACTGCCTTTCCATCGTCAGTTTCGTCTGGGGACCGGGACAGACAACACCGGTACACGACCACCTCACCTGGGGCATCGTCGGCGGCCTGGTCGGCGAGGAGAGGGAGGTCACTTACCGGCAACGGTCCGACGGTGGATACAGCCCGTCCGGCGAAGGTGTGCTGCGCCCCGGCGAAGTCACCGCCGTGTCGCCCACGATCGGTGATGTCCATTCGGTTGCCAACAACCTTTCCGACCAGGTTTCCATCAGCATTCACGTGTATGGCGCGAACATCGGGCGCGTGCGCAGGCATGTGTTCGATCCCCAAACGGGCGCTGCCAGGTCCTTCGTGTCCGGATATTCAAACGACATGACCCCGAATCTCTGGAGCGGAGTTGCCGCATGATGCCCATCCCGCGCGCCTGTTACGCGGAAGTGCGTGCCGCCCTCCTGGAAAAGCGCGAGATTGCCCTCATCGATGTGCGTGAGGAGGATACACACGCGGGCGGGCATCCGCTGTTCGCCGCGCACCTTTCCCTTTCACGCCTGGAGCTGGAGGTCTACGCCCGGATTCCTCGCCGCGATGCGCCCGTCGTCACGTTCGACGACGATGGCGCGACGGAGGGACGCGCCGAGCGGGCGGCGCGGAAACTGCGGGCATTGGGTTATGTCGACGCGCGCGTTTTCGAGGGCGGGGTCCAGGGCTGGCAGGCGGCGGGTGGCGAGCTTTTCCAGGATGTGAACGCGCCGAGCAAGGCATTCGGCGAACTGGTGGACGCCACCCTGCATCCGCCTTCGCTTTCCGCCGAGGAAGTAAAGGCGCTCCTTGACACCGGGGCGGACGTGCGCGTGGTCGACGTGCGCCGCTTCGATGAATACCAAACCATGAGCATTCCCGGCGCGATCAATGTTCCCGGCGCTGAACTGGCGCTGCGTGTCCCGGAGCTGGCGCCCGATCCGCGCACGCGTGTCATCGTCAATTGCGCCGGGCGCACCCGCAGCATCATCGGCGCGCAGTCGCTCATCAACGCTGGCCTGCCAAACCCGGTCGCGGCCTTGCGGAATGGCACCATCGGCTGGACCCTGGCCGGGTTTGGAAAAGACCTCGAACACGGACAGACGCGCCGCCATGGAGAAGCGACGGAGGCAGTCCGCGCCCGGTTGGCGGCGCGCGCGCGCGCCGTGGCCGAAAGCGCGGGGGTCGGATGGGTGACGCTTGCGGATGTCACGGCGTGGCGGAAGCAGGAAGGGCGCACGACCTATTGCATCGACGTGCGCGATCCGGCGGAATACGAAGCCGGCCATCTGCCAGGTTTTCGTTCCGTACCCGGTGGGCAACTGGTGCAGGAAACAGACATGACCGCCGTCGTGCGCGGCGCGCGCGTTGTGCTGGCGGATACCGACGGCGTTCGCGCCGCCATGACAGCTTCCTGGCTTGCCCAGATGGCATGGGAGGTTTACGTCCTGGCGTCGCCTGACGCGCGCGCGTGGACAGAAACCGGACCTTGGCAAACGCCGCTCCCGCCGCATCCGGATGTCCCCCTGGTTTCCCCGGAAACGCTTGCCGGCTGGTTGCAATCCAATGACAGGCCGGTGGTTATCGACATGACCGCGTATGCCAATTACCGGCGCGGTCACGTTCCCGGCGCGTGGTACGCGCTGCGCGCCGACCTGGCGGTGGGCGCGCTGGAAAGACTGCCCGCGGCGAAACGCTATGTCCTTACCTGCCTTTCCGCCACCCTCGCCCGCTATGCCTGCCCGGAAGTCGCCGCGCGACTGAAAGACAGGGCGGAGGTCGCCGTGCTCGCGGGGGGCACCCAATCCTGGGAAGCCGCCGGTCTTCCACTGGAGCAGGAGGAACGCCGCGTCTCCGAACCGCGTGACCGCTATCGCCGTCCCTACGAAGGCACGGATAGCAGCGCGGAAGCGATGCGCGCCTATCTCGAGTGGGAATTCGGCCTGGTCTGGCAACTGGAACGGGACGGCACGCACCATTTCCGGGTTTTGCGAATGGCGGATTTCCCTGGCGGGGATTTGTAGTCGTCCGTAGTCAGTCGTCCCCGCAAAACGCCCAGACAGGCGCGGCATGTCCTTGACGCGATTGCCGAGCAGGCAATCGCGCGCGCAGGATTCGTTTTG
>JAISME010000088.1 GCA_031276915.1 Zoogloeaceae bacterium | reverse complement strand
GTTGGTTTGTGGTTGTGGTGTTGGTGGGGGTGTGGGTGGTGGTGGGCGGGGGTGTGCGGCGCCCCACCCGCGCGCGCACAAGGAAGACCCGACAACCGTCTTTTCCACTTCCCGTTCCTGTCCTGTCATGTTCCGCTTCATCATGGCAATCTACACGCAAGACATGTGCCAGAAACACTCAAATCCCTTAACCCCTTGATTCCCCTTCCTTATCCCTTCTCACACCCCCACCGCAACGATACAGGATGTGACAATATTCGTCACCAATGAACCAAAAAATGTCACTTCGCCCCCCTCCAAGAGAACAAAACCGCACAGCGGCAGTCCCCGAAATGACGCGGGACCCGAACCTGGGAAAAAATCGCAACGCGCCAGCCGCTGGAAAAGTACAATGCCGGGGCTTTTGGCATTCTGGTCCCGCCTTACGGCGAGTTTCCGATCCTGGCAGCAAGAAATGGGCGGCAGGCATTCCTGTCTGTCGCTGTAGACAGCTCTGGAAGGGGGCTCCTCCCCCTCCCGGGTTTCAAACCGGAGTGGGTTTATACGATGGAGATTTCCGGTAGCGTCGGGCTGGTATTCGCCCTGCTTCTTCTGATCGCCCTTGGGTTCGTGCTGCGTTTTGTCCTGCCCGCGATCTTTCTCCTGCGGGATTTGCGCCGGGCGACGCTGGCGCTGGAGCGCATCCAGCAACAGGGCGCGCCCGTCGTGCCGGCGCGTATCGCCGCGGAAGCGATGACTTCGCCCCGACTGGCGCGCGCCTGGCGGGAATACGCCCAGACACTGCACACGCGCGCCACGGAAGGGCGGAAAATCTGGCGGTCGACAGTGATGGCGGAAACCTTCCTTTCCGTGAACACGTTGGTGGAAACACCGCTCAAGACCGAGTTCTACAAGCACCTGCCGGGTATTCTCACCGGCATCGGCATTATCGGCACCTTCGCGGGACTGATCGCGGGCCTCACGCAATTCGAGGTCAACAGCGACACGGAAAGCGTGCGCCAAAGCCTCCGGCAATTGATCCAGGGAGTCGGCCACGCTTTCCAGGTGTCCGCCCTGGCGATCACCCTGGCGATGCTGACGACCTGGATTGAAAAATCGCTCACGACGCTTGGCTTCCGGCGTGTCGCCCGTCTCAACGAATTGATCGATGGCCTTTTCGAAGGCGGCGTCGAGGAGGAATATCTGGAGCGGCTCGTGCTGGCGAGCGAGGCGTCCGCCCGCCAGTCGGAGGCGCTTGCGCAAACCCTGTCGACGGAACTGCGCCAGTCTCTGGGCGTCTGGACACAGCAGCAGCAGCAGATGGCGGCCAGACAGCAAGAACTCCTTGCCGGCGCGGTGGCGAACGCCGTCGGCGCGGCCTTGCGCGATCCATTGGCGCGCATGGCGGCGGCAATGGAAAAGGCGGGCGGCAGCCAGGGCGAAGCGGTGAGCCGTTCATTGCAACCCGTGCTGGAACGCTGGATGGCGCGCGTGGAAACGCAATGGGGCAGCGCCCGCATGGAAGGGCTGTTGACCCGCGCCAGCGAAGCCATGGACCGGGCGGCGGCGGAATTGGGCCATGTGGTCACGCGCCTGGGAGAAGTCGGGCAAGGGGCGATGACCAGCGCCGTCGGTCGCTTGCAGATGGCCGGGGAGGGCGCGGACCGGGCCGCCGAAACCTTTGCCGAAGCCAGCGACAACTGGATGCGGGCGGCTTCCACCCTAGCGGCTGCCGCCCGCGAAGCGGGAACGGCAATCCGCGCCCAGTCCGAAAACCGCGAGGCGCTGGCGCTGATGCTGCGCGACCTGCGCGGCATCCTGGAGAATACCCGTCGGGAAACGGCGGTCACTTCTGACCTGGTTGCGCGCATGGAGGCCGCCGGCAACGCCTTGGGTCACGCCGGGCTGGAGGCCGGGCGCTATCTGGAAGGCGTCAATCAGGTGCTGACCGAGGCGCACGCGTGTTTCGCCGAAAACGTGGAACGCACCCTGCGCCAGGGGAACGCGCAATTCCACAAGGAACTCGCCGCGGCGATCGATTACCTGAAAGGCGCGATCGAAGCCCTGGGCGACACACTGGAAACGCTGGCAAGCCGCGAATGAGCCTCTTTTCCGGAAAACGCAGGGCTGTGGAACCGCGTCGGGACGAGGCCGAGCGGCCCTTCTGGATTTCCTTTTCAGACCTGATGACGGCCTTGATGGCGCTTTTCCTTGTCGCCATGACGGTGGCGCTGCTTTCCGTCACGCGCGAAATCGAGGAAACCGAGGACAAGAAGGCGCTGCGGGAAACGGAAATCGACGATTTCATGCGCGAGTTGCAGCACGTTGCGGAGCGTTATCCGGGGATCAGCGTGCATGGTCGGGTGGTGGACTTCGGCGATCGCGCCCGTTTCGAGACAGACCGCCACACCCTGGATGAAACGCAGGCCCGCCTGCTGCGTGAAGTCGTGCCGCATGTGCTTGCCCTGGCGCGCGCGCCGAAGGGCGCGAAATGGCTAAAGCGTATCGTGGTGGAAGGATTCGCGGACGCGCGCGGCAGTTATCTCTATAACCTCAATCTTTCCCTGCAACGCTCCGAGCGTGTGCTTTGCGTGCTCCTTGCCGCGCCGCCGGCTCCGGCGGCGCTTTCCGGGGCGGACCGCCTGCTGGCGCGGGACCTCTTCCGGGTCAGCGGCGCCTCGTTCAACGCCCTGAAGGAAAGCGATGAGGAAAGCCGCCGCATCGAGCTGCGCCTGGAATTCTTCGAAATGGACGAGCCTCGCCTCCCCGCGCGCGCCGCGCCCCTGGATGCGGAAACCCGCTGCCCGCTTCCGTGAGAAATGAAGAACCCGCAACCGGACACACTCGAAAAACTCTCCGCCCGCCTCGCGCAGACGCTGGACGGGCGTCCCCGCCAACTTGCCTGGGGCGATCCACAGGCCATGCGCCGAAGCCTGGAAGCGGCGCGCCTGACCTTTGGCGGCAGGCGCGGCATGATGACACGCGAGGCGCGTCTCGTCCGGAGCATCCTGGCGGTCCGCCTGCAAGGCAGGGCGGCAAGCTTCGTGCAGCTCAAGTACGCCTGCCTGGGCCTCGCGCAGCCGGTGGACTGGGAAGCGCGCCGTCTGCTGGACGAAGAACCGCTTTGTGAAATCCTGCTGCGGCAGGTCGCGGCGCTGCAGGGAGACCCGCGCCGTTTCGCGGCCTGTCTGCGCGGTTTGCGGAAAGCACGGCAAATGGCCTCCGCCGAGGTGATTCCACACGCTTCCCCGTGCGCCCGCAACCTGGAGCGCCTCGCGCGTTTTTTTCTGGCTTCCAGTCCCGCAGACGACGGCATCCCTGCAAGGCAACCTGCCGCGGAGGCATGAGCGCGCGCTGGATGTTCAGCCCGGCAGTTTCGACAAATCGGCGACCTGGTTCATCGCGGCGCGCAGTTGCTCCAGCAGGGCCAAACGGTTGGCGCGCAGGGCGGCGTCTTCCGTGTTGACCATCACCTGGGCGAAGAAGGCGTCCACTGACTGGCGCAAGGCGGCCAGCGTTTTGAGCGAAGTTGCGTAATCGCCACGCTCGAAGGCGGCTTCGGCCTTGGGCGCGATGTCATTCAACGCCGCGAACAGCGCGGATTCGGCGGCTTCCC
>JAISME010000063.1 GCA_031276915.1 Zoogloeaceae bacterium | reverse complement strand
GTGGCGCGGGAATAGGGGCGTTTGTCAAAACCCAAAAAAACATCCTTGAACTGGTTCATGCCCGCGTTGGTGAAGAGAAGCGTGGGGTCGTCGTGCGGCACGAGCGAACTGGAGGCGACAATCTGATGGCCTTTGGACGCAAAAAATTCGAGGTATTTGGCGCGGATTTCGGCGGATTTCATGAAAAGCCCGTAACGAATGGAAAAAGAAATTCTAAAGGAAAGGCCGGAAAGCGCGTACACAGGACAGGAAGGCTGTGCCCCGGGTTTGGCAACCGTGTTCCGGAAAGTTCCGATCGCGCCGCAACTGAAGACGGCAAATCCCACCTTCCCAATGACATCCATGGCGTCAACACACGCCGTGCCTTGTCATTTCCATCGTCCCGGACGAGGGGAAAGCCCGGTGCATCGAAGCCGGACTCCGGTTGGAAACCTCCATCTTCCGGGGGATAATCCGGCATGAGCGGGGTGTGTAGCCCCTTCCCTGTCGTGCCGCCCGAACGGGCGTGGATTGAACATTGACGAGTTACTGTACATGTCGCGCATAAAACAAACTTTCGGAAAACTTGCGAAAGACGGCAAGAAAGCCCTGATCCCCTTTGTCACGGCGGGCTTTCCCGGCGTAGAACTGACCGTGCCCCTGATGCAGGCCATGGCCGGGGCCGGGGCCGACGTGATCGAACTGGGCGTTCCCTTTTCCGATCCGATGGCCGATGGTCCCACCATCCAGCGCTCTTCCGAAAAGGCGCTGGCAAACGGCGTCAATCTCAAGAAGGCGCTGGAAATGGCTGCGGCATTCAGAAAAGAGAATGCGGTCACGCCGGTCGTGTTCATGGGATACGCCAATCCGATCGAAGCGATGGGGGTGACGCACTTTGCCGAGGCCGCGCGGGAAGCGGGCATAGACGGGGTGCTGGTCGTGGACTATCCGCCCGAGGAAGCCAGGGAGTTCGCTGCCGCCCTGAAGGCGCGCGCGCTCGATCCGATCTTTCTCCTTGCGCCCACTTCGACACTGGAACGCTTCCGGCAACTGGCGGAAATCGCCAGCGGCTACGTCTATTACGTTTCCGTCAAGGGTGTAACGGGGTCCGGGCAATTGAATGTCGCCGAAATCGCGGCGCGCATTCCGGCGATCCGCACCGCCACGGGGCTGCCCGTCGGCGTTGGCTTCGGTATCCGGGACGCGAAAACAGCGGCACAAATCGCGGCGGTCGCCGACGCGGTGGTGGTGGGGAGCCGCATCATCGAGGAACTGGAAAACGCTCCCGCGGGCGAGGAAATCGCTCGGGTCCAGGCGCTGATGCGAGAACTGCGGCGTGGCGTAGACGGGGATCGGGAATCGGCAAGGGAATGAAGAAAATCGTCTTTTCCATTGCCACCTTCCTCCTGAACGCCGCGCGAATCCGCCTGTTCGCCGATCGCGTGGTTTGGTTCTGTTGTTTTCCGATCCACTCCGCTTGCATGAGAAAAACCCTTTCGTTTTGACCGGGACTCCCGACATGAACTGGCTGGATAAACTGCTACCTCCCAAGATCAAGCGCGAAAATGGCGCGAAACATCGTTCCGCCCTGCCCGAGGGCTTGTGGCGCAAATGCCCGGCCTGCGAGGAAGTGCTCTATACGACCGACCTGGAATCGAACCTTCTGGTTTGTCCCAAATGCGGCCACCATCATCGCCTGAAGGCGCGCCAGCGTCTGGATGTGTTGCTGGACGCGGAGGGGCGCCAGGAAATCGGCGCCGGAATCGTGTCAGCCGACAGTCTGAAATTCAAGGACGGCAAGACCTATCCGGCACGCCTGAAAGAAGCCTCTGAAGCCTCGGGTGAAACCGATGCGCTGGTGGTGATGCAGGGAAACGTCAAGGGACTGCCCGTGGTTGCCGCCGCTTTCGAGTTCGGGTTCATGGGAGGATCCATGGGTTCCGTGCTGGGAGAACGCTTCGCGCGCGGGGTGCGCGCGGCGCTGGAAGAGGCGATTCCTTTCGTCTCCATTGCCGCATCCGGCGGCGCGCGCATGCAGGAAGGACTGTTTTCGCTGATGCAGATGGCGAAGACCACGGCGGTCCTGACAAGGCTTTCCGAAAAGCGCCTGCCGTTCGTTTCCATTCTCACCGACCCGACCACTGGCGGCGTTTCTGCCTCCTTCGCCTTCATGGGCGACGTCGTGATGGCTGAACCTGGCGCGCTGATCGGTTTCGCCGGTCCGCGCGTGATCGAACAGACCGTGCGCGAGAAACTTCCGGAAGGTTTCCAGCGTTCCGAATTCCTGCTCGAGAAAGGCGCCATCGACATGATCGTCGACCGCCGGGAAATGCGCGACAGACTGGCGGAAGTATTGGCCCTGCTGCAAAAGCTGCCCGCGGCGGCGTGACGGATTCCCGTTCGCGCGCCCAAAACATTCAGACGGGATCAAGTGGTATGGCCGGACCCGCTTTCCGCACGATTTCCCCGCGCACGCCAAGAGGGAAACCTACGCGAACACCAGCGCCCGAAAAGCACCATTGCCGCGCTCGCGCTTTAGGGTTGCCATCCCACGAAAGATGGCCTTGCGCGCCTTGCCGGGGAGCGCGTTTCGGGAATGAACGCGCCACGCGCTGATCCGGGGAAATAGTCATGACACATGAAACACATGGAGATTCCACTCCGAATCCGCCGATGGATTTGCCTGTCGATCTCCCGGGTTGGCTCGCCTGGCTCGAAAGCCTGCATCCCAAGGGAGAAGGGGGAATCGAACTGGGCCTGGCACGCGCGCGGCGCGTATGCGCGATGCTGGACCAGCGGCCTTTTTGCCCGGTCCTGACGATTGCGGGCACCAATGGCAAGGGTTCCACCGCCGCCTACTTGGAATCCATTCTCGTCCGGGCTGGCTATCGGACAGGTTGCTACACTTCGCCGCATCTTTTGCGCTACAACGAGCGCGTGCGGCTTTCCGGACAGCCCGTTGATGACGACGCGCTCTGCGTCGCCTTCGCACGTGTGGAGGCGGCGCGGCGGCGGGCGGGAAACGTGTCGCTCACCTATTTCGAGTTCGGTACGCTGGCCGCATGGGAAGTTTTCGCGGCGGCAAATTGCGAGGCGCTGGTGCTGGAAGTCGGCCTGGGCGGACGACTGGACGCGGTGAATCTCTACGATCCGGATGTGGCGCTGGTGACCACGGTTGATCTCGATCATCAGGATTGGCTGGGAATGGACCGGGAATCCATCGGTTTTGAAAAAGCCGGGATTTTCCGGGCGCGGCGCCTGGCCCTGTGCGGCGACGCCGATCCGCCGCGCAGCCTGACAGAACATGCCGATGCCATCGGCGCGCCCCTGCGGATCATGGGACGGGATTTCGGATTCCGGAAGGACGGCGAAAACCGCACGCAGTGGCGTTACTGGCAGCGGGAGACAGAAGGAGCAGTGAAGTGCCGCGATCTGGCCCATCCGGGATTGCGCGGCGGCGCGCAGCTCAAGAACGCGGCGCTGGCGCTGGCCGCGCTTGACGCCATCCGGGAACATCTGCCGGTAACCATGCAGGCAATTCGCGAGGGTTTGACGCACACGGCCCTGCCAGGGCGGTTCCAGGTCCTGTCCGGGCGTCCGGCCATCGTGCTTGATGTTGGCCACAACCCGCAGGCCGTGCGGACGCTGGCTGAAAATCTTTCCAGCATGGGGTTTTACGAGAAAACCCACGCGGTGCTGGGCATGCTCGCCGACAAGGACGCGGCAGGCAGCGTTGCCGCCCTGCGGGGAAAAATCACGCGCTGGTTCCTCGCCACGCTCGGCGGGCCGCGCGGATTGTCGGCGGATGCCCTGGCCGGACAGGTCGCGGTCGCCGATCCCGGCGCGCCGTTTGAATGCCATGCGGACCCGGCGGCGGCATTCGCGGCGGCAACAGAAGTCGCGGGCGAAAATGATAGAATCCTTGTTTTTGGATCGTTCTACACGGTGTCCGCCGTTTTGCGGGCGCTGGGCAGAGACTAGCCGGAAGGATGTCCCAGGCATGAACGACGAAGACGATGTCCAGTTGCAAGTCAAGAAAAAAGCGCGTCGCCGCCTGGTGGGCGCGATCGCCTTTTTCGCATTCGCCGCCCTGGTATTACCCAAGGTCATGAACCAGGCCCCGCCGCCTCCACAGCAGGCGGTGGATTTTCACATTCCCAACCCGCAGGGCCAGCCGTTCCAGCCCGAGACGGCGCCACTCCCCCCGATACCGCCCGAAGCGCCGTCCGCGCCGGCAGCGGACAATACGCGGCGGGAAGACCGGAATGTGGCGCGTGTTGTAGAAACTGTACCGCCGGACGCGAATTCGCCCCCTCGCCCGGAACCAAAACCGGACGTGAACAGGGCAACGCGAGACGCTGACGAATCCCGCCGTGCCGCCGGGATTCTTGCCGGCAAGCCGCCGGAAATACGGAATGACGCGCAGCGCGCCGCCGACATTCTGGCGGGGCGCTCCCCGGAGGTAATTGCCAGCGCCGGTCCCGCGTCCACAGTGAATCCCGTTCCCCATACCGGTGCACCGCACGTGGTCCTGATCGGCGCATTCTCCAACGCGGCCAACGTCACGAACCTCAAGAACAAACTGGGCGAACTGGGAATCAGGATTTATACCGAGCCACTGGGCGAGAAAACACGGGTGCGCGCCGGTCCTTTCCCGGATCGCGCGACAGCGGAACGCGCTTTGGAAAAAATGCAGCGCATTGGTGTTTCAGGTGTTGTCGCGGCGCGATAATGACCTTGTTCGATTACGGGGTCATCGCCATCGTCGGCGCATCCCTGCTGTTGGGATTATGGCGCGGCGTGGTGGGCGAGCTGATTGCGCTGGCTGCCTGGGTGCTTGCTTTTTTCGCCGCCCGCGCCTTCGGACCGGAAGCGGGCGCATCCTTTTTTACTGGCATTGCCGATTCCACATTGCGGCTTCTGGCGGGTTATGTTGCGGTCTTTGCCGGCGTGCTGGTGCTGATGGCCCTGGGACGCCTGGCGGTGAGCAGCATGGTGCGCGCACTGGGATTGTCGGCGTCGGATCGTCTTCTGGGCGTATTGTTCGGCATGGCGCGCGGTCTTCTCATCACGCTGGCGCTGGTCGCACTGGGCGGCATGACAAGCCTGCCCAGGCAGGACTGGTGGGCCAGGGCGCAACTCGCGCCACCACTCGAAACCGCCGTGCTTGCCCTGAAACCCTGGCTGCCCGGCGAAATCGCCAAACGGATCAAATTCAGATGACTGGGAAATAACCATGTGCGGAATCCTGGGCGTCGTCGCCACGACGCCGGTCAACCAGTTGCTCTACGATGGCCTGATGGTGCTCCAGCACAGGGGGCAAGACGCGGCGGGCATCGTCACGGCGGAAGACAACACGTTTTACCTGCACAAGGGGCCGGGCCTGGTGCGGGATGTGTTCCGCACCCGCAACATGCGCGCCCTGCTCGGGAACTGGGGAATCGGGCACTGCCGCTACCCGACCGCCGGTTCCGCCTGGAATTTCGCGGAGGCGCAGCCGTTCTACGTGAATTCCCCCTTCGGGATCACGCTTGCCCACAACGGGAATCTCACCAACGCGGCGGAATTGAAACAGGCGATGTTCGAACAGGATTTGCGCCACGTAAACACCAATTCCGATTCAGAAGTGCTCCTGAACGTGCTGGCGCACGAGCTGCAAGATTCGGCGCATGGGCTGAAGCTCGATCACGACACCATTTTCGCCGCTGTCGCCGGTGTGCACCGTCGCGTGCGCGGGGCCTATGCCGTGGTGGCAATGATCGCGGGCTACGGGCTTCTGGCGTTTCGCGATCCTTACGGCATTCGTCCCCTGGTCATCGGACGCAACGAAACCCCGAATGGTCCGGAGTACCTGGTGGCGTCCGAATCCGTGGCGCTGGATTCCCTGGGGTTTGAGGTGATGCGCGACATTTCGCCCGGAGAAGCGGTTTTCATCGACCTGGACCGGCAATTTTCCGCGCATCAGTGCGCCGAATCCCCGCGTCTTTCCCCCTGCATTTTCGAGTATGTGTATCTGGCGCGGCCAGATTCCATGCTGGACGGGGTGTCCGTTTACGAAACGCGGCTTTCAATGGGGGAGTTCCTGGCGGACAAGGTCCGTGACTACGTTCCCGTCGAGGAGGTCGACGTGGTGATCCCGATCCCGGATTCCAGCCGGCCTTCCGCCATGCAACTGGCGAAAAAACTGGGGCTGCCCTACCGGGAAGGCTTCGTGAAGAACCGCTATGTCGGGCGCACCTTCATCATGCCTGGACAAGCCATGCGCAAGAAATCCGTGCGCCAGAAACTGAACACGATCCGACAAGAGTTCGAGGGCAAAAGAGTCCTGCTGATCGATGATTCCATCGTGCGTGGGACGACAAGCCGGGAAATCGTGGAAATGGCGCGGGCGGCGGGCGCCAGGAAGGTCTACTTCGCTTCCGCTTCGCCGCCAGTGCGCTTTCCCAATGTTTACGGCATCGACATGCCGACGCGCTCCGAACTGATCGCGGCAGGCCGCACCGGCGACGAAATCGCGCGTGAAATCGGCGCGGATGCCCTGGTCTACCAGGACCTGGAGGCCCTGGTCGCCGCCATCACCGTTCTGAAGCCATCGCTGAACGCCTTCGACACCTCCTGTTTCGAAGGCCGCTACGTAACGGGAGACGTCACGCCGGACTACCTGAACCGCGTGGAAACCGGACGCCAGGGCAAATTCCCCGGTGAGGAGGAAAACGATTCCCGGCAGATGGCGCTGGGTCTTTCGTAAATGTCCGCGGGTTCCGCTGTGTACTGGTTGGGCCGATTCCGGAGCGTTCGGCCCCATCTATCCATCCATACTCCTTTGCAAATCCCCCATAAGAGAGTGAAACTCCTGGAATACTCTGCCCAACACCAGCTCTGATCGTCCAAGAAACCCGCGACGAGTATGCGATAATCCGGCAGCCCGTGTGACATAACATATTGGAATTATTGGGTGGTATCGGCATGAAACCTTCGTTTTCCTTGCTTGCTCTTCCGGCTTCATGCGTTTCCAGGAGAGCCGCATGAAGCTTTGCGGGTTTCCCGCGGGGATTGGGCACCCCCTTTTTTTGATCGCGGGGCCCTGTACCGCGGAGTCGCTCGGCCTGTGCGTCGAGGTGGCGGGCCACCTGAAAGAAGTTTGTGAGAGGCTTGGCCTTCCCTACATCTTCAAGGCTTCCTACGACAAGGCCAATCGCAGTTCCGGCCAGTCTCCGCGCGGTCCCGGGCTGGAAACGGGGTTGAAATTGCTTGATGAAGTGCGCCGCCAAACTGGCGTGCCGGTCCTGACCGACGTGCACGCCGAAGACGAAATTCCCGCCGTAGCGGCGGTTGTCGACGTTTTGCAGACTCCCGCCTTCCTTTGCCGCCAGACCGATTTCATCCATGCGGTCGCGGTTGCGGGCAAGCCCGTAAACATCAAGAAAGGCCAGTTTCTCGCACCCGGCGACATGAAACATGTCGTTGCCAAGGCGCGCGAAGCCAATGGCGGCGCGGAAAACCTCATGGTCTGCGAGCGCGGCGCTGCTTTCGGCGACAACAATCTCGTCTCCGACATGCGCGCGCTCGCCATCCTGCGTGAAACCGGTTGTCCGGTGGTGTTCGACGCCACCCATTCCGTGCAGTTGCCCGGAGGGCAGGGAATGGTCTCCGGCGGGCAGCGCGAATTCGTGCCGGTGCTGGCGCGCGCTGCCGTGGCTTCCGGAATTTCCGGACTTTTCATGGAAACCCATCCGGCGCCTGAAAAAGCATTGTCCGACGGTCCCAATAGCTGGCCGCTCGCGCGCATGGAAAACCTGCTGAAAACCCTGGTCGCGCTGGATCGCGCAGTCAAGGCGGCAGGATTCGAGGAACTGGAATCTTGTCCGGCTTTATGATTTACCCATTGCAAACAAGGAAACATCATGAGTTCTGTCGTTGACGTCGTTGCCCGTGAAATCCTGGATTCACGCGGCAATCCCACCATTGAATGTGACGTGCTGCTCGAATCGGGTGTCATGGGTCGCGCCGCCGTGCCTTCGGGCGCGTCCACCGGCGCGCGCGAGGCCATCGAACTACGCGACGGCGATGCCGGACGCTATCATGGCAAGGGCGTCCTGAAGGCCATCGAACACGTAAACACCGAAATTTCCGAGGCCATCATCGGTCTGGACGCGCAGGAACAGGCTTTCATCGACCAGGCACTGATCGAGCTTGACGGCACGGAAAACAAATCCCGCCTGGGCGCCAATGCCACACTGGCCGTCTCGATCGCCATCTCCAGGGCGGCCGCCGAAGAATCCGGGCTGCCGCTCTACCGCTATTTCGGTGGCATGGGGCCGATGCAGATGCCCGTTCCGATGATGAACATCATCAATGGCGGCGCGCACGCCAACAATAGCCTGGACTTCCAAGAGTTCATGATTATGCCCGTGGGGGCAACCACGTTCCGCGATGCGTTGCGCGCGGGAGCGGAAATTTTCCACATCCTGAAAAGACTCCTGGACAAAAGGGGATTTCCCACCGCGGTGGGCGACGAAGGTGGTTTCGCGCCCAACCTGAACAGCCATGCCGAGGCCATCCAGCTTGTCCTCCAGGCCATCGAACAGGCGGGTTACACACCTGGCCGGGATATCCTGATCGCGCTCGACTGCGCCGCTTCCGAGTTCTACCGGAATGGCAGATATCGCCTTGCGGGCGAAAACCTGGAGCTGACCGCATCGCAATGCGTGGATTACCTCGAAAACCTTGTCAACCAGTTTCCCATCGTCTCCATTGAGGACGGCATGGCCGAAGGCGACTGGGAAGGCTGGAAACTTCTCACCGACCGTCTGGGCAAGAAGGTGCAGATCGTCGGTGATGATCTCTTTGTCACCAACACCCGCATCCTGAAGGAAGGCATCCAGAAGGGAATCGCCAATTCCGTTCTCGTCAAGATCAACCAGATCGGCACCTTGTCGGAAGCCTTCGCCGCCGTGGAAATGGCCAAGCGCGCCGGTTATACCGCCGTGATTTCGCATCGTTCCGGCGAAACCGAGGACAACACGATCGCCGATATCGCCGTGGGGCTGAACGCAGGACAGATCAAGACGGGATCCCTCTCCCGTTCGGAGCGCATCGCCAAATACAACCAGCTTCTGCGCATCGAGGAAGACCTGGGGGATACCGCCTTCTATCCCGGGCGCGAGACCTTCTACAATTTGCGCTGATGCCATGAGTTTTGCCGCATTCCCGACCACGCCATGCGCTGGCTGACCGCCGGGCTGCTTGTGCTCCTTGCCCTCCTGCAATACCTTCTATGGTTCGGCACGGGGGGATGGCTCATGGTCTGGGAAAACGGCCAGCAACTGGAACGGCAAAAAGAAACAACCCGGCAACTGGAACAGCGTAACGCCGAAATGGAAGCCGAAGTGCGCGACCTGAAACAGGGATATGACGCGATCGAGGAACGCGCCCGTTTCGAACTCGGCATGACCCGTCCCGACGAGGATTTCATCCGCCATTCCGAAACAGGCGCGCGGCAGGATAGCCTGCCCTTTCCCGCATCCCGATAAGCGACCGGAACGGCGTCTCCGGAATACAGACCGCCCGAAACCGTTATGCCATCCGGTCTCCGTTCCCGATTGCACCCCGGGCATCCGCCGCATCCGCGCAAGGCAAGGCCGCCCGCGTTCTACCCTTTCGCAAACCGTATCACGCCCTTGTCACAACCAGCCCGGATCACGTCTTTCGGTCCGAAACGGCCTTCCAGTATCTCCCTGGCGAGCGGATTTTCCAGTTGCTGCTGGATGGCGCGTTTCAGGGGCCTTGCGCCGAAAACCGGATCAAAGCCGGCCCTGGCGAGTTCGGCAAGCGCCGTCTCGTCGACCTCCAGACGCATTTCCAGCGCATTGACCCGTTTCGCGAGATAGCCAATCTGGATTTTCGTGATGTCCTCGATGTGGTGTTCGTCGAGACTGTGGAAAACCACGATTTCATCGATGCGATTGATGAATTCCGGACGGAAACAGGCCTTGACCTCACCCATCACCGCAAGCTTGACGGCCTGGTAATCCTCCCTTGCCATCTGCTGGATCATCTGGCTGCCGAGGTTGGATGTCATCACGACCACGGTGTTCTTGAAATCCACAGTGCGCCCCTGGCCATCGGTCATGCGACCGTCGTCCAGCACCTGGAGGAGCACGTTGAACACATCCGGATGCGCCTTTTCCACTTCGTCCAGCAGGATGACGCTATAGGGCTTCCGGCGCACGGCCTCGGTAAGGACGCCGCCTTCGTCGTACCCGACATAACCCGGCGGCGCGCCGATCAGGCGAGCGACCGAATGTTTTTCCATGAATTCGCTCATGTCGATACGAATCATGTGCTCCGGGGAATCAAAGAGGAATTCGGAGAGCGCCTTGCAAAGCTCCGTTTTCCCGACACCCGTGGGACCAAGAAAGAGGAAGGAGCCATAGGGCCGGTTCGGGTCGGAAAGCCCGGCGCGGGAACGGCGAATGGCGTCCGATACCAACCGCACGGCTTCGTTTTGTCCCACCACGCGACTATGCAGACGTTCCTCCATATGAAGGAGCTTCTCGCGTTCGCCCTGCATCATCCGAGCGACCGGAATGCCGGTGGCGCGGCTCACCACCTCGGCGATTTCTTCCGCGTTCACCTGCGTGCGCAGGAGTTTCTTGGTCGTGCCGCCGCTGCTTTTTTCCGCTGCCTTCAGGCGCGTTTCCAGCTCCGGCAGCTTGCCGTATTGCAATTCCGCGAGCTTGTCGAACTGGCCCTTGCGCTGGAATTCGGCCATGCGCACCCTGAGCCTGTCGATTTCCTCCTTGATATGCGCGGAACCCTGCACTTCAGCTTTCTCGGCTTTCCAGATTTCCTCCAGATCGGAATATTCCTTGGCGAGCCGTGTGATCTCCTCCTCGATCAGGGTGAGGCGCTTTCGGGAGGCTTCATCCTTTTCCTTTTTCATCGCCTCGCGCTCGATCTTGAGCTGGATCAGGCGTCGATCGAGCCGGTCCATCGCTTCTGGCTTGGAATCGATTTCCATCTTGATGCGGGCGGCAGCCTCGTCGATCAGGTCGATGGCCTTGTCCGGCAGGAAGCGATCGGTGATGTAACGGTGCGAGAGCTCCGCCGCCGCGACGATGGCTGGATCGGTAATCTCGACACCGTGATGCAATTCGTATTTTTCCTGCAAACCGCGCAGGATGGCGATGGTGGCCTCCACTGTCGGCTCTTCGACCAGGACCTTCTGGAAACGCCGCTCCAGCGCCGCGTCCTTTTCGATGTACTTGCGGTATTCGTCGAGTGTCGTCGCGCCAATGCAGTGCAGATCGCCGCGCGCCAGCGCCGGCTTCAGCATGTTGCCCGCGTCGATGGCGCCTTCCGCCTTGCCCGCGCCCACCATCGTGTGCAATTCGTCGATGAAGAGGATAACGCGGCCCTCCTCCTGGGCGATTTCCTTCAATACTGCCTTCAGGCGTTCCTCGAACTCGCCGCGGTATTTCGCGCCCGCCAGGAGACCCGCCATGTCGAGCGCGAGCACCTTCTTGTTTTTCAGGCTTTCCGGCACTTCCTCATTGAGGATGCGCTGCGCCAGCCCTTCGACAATGGCAGTCTTGCCGACACCGGGTTCGCCGATCAGCACCGGATTGTTCTTGGAGCGCCGTTGCAGGATCTGGATGGCGCGGCGGATTTCGTCGTCGCGACCGATCACCGGATCAAGTTTTCCCCCGCGAGCGCGCTCGGTAAGATCGATACAGAACTTTTTCAGGGATTCGCGCTTTGTCTCGGCATCCTGACTATCGACGCGCGCGCCACCACGCACGGCGTCAATGGCCGCTTCCAGCGCCTGCCGGGAAAGCCCGTGCTGTCGGGCAAGCCTGCCCGTCTCGCCCTTGTCCTCGGTAAGCGCCAGCAGAAATATTTCCGAGGCAATGAACTGGTCGCCGCGCTTTTGCGCCTCCCTGTCGGCGAGATTCAAGAGATTGGCGAGATTCCGGCCAATGGAGATATCACCATCATGCCCCTCGACCTGCGGCAGACGCTTTTGCGCCGCCTCCAGATCGCGTTTCAGGGCGGACACATTCACACCCGCCCGCGCCAGCAGGGAAACGGAACCGCCATCTTCCTGATACAAGAGCGCAAGCGCGAGATGCACGGGTTCGATGAATTGCTGCCCACCCCCGGCGGCAAGGCTCTGCGCGTCGGCCAGGGCGGATTGGAAGAGGGTGGTGAGTTTGTCGAGTCGCATGATCGCAAGCCTTTCAGGATGTCCGTTGTCATTGGAGATGAGGGCATCTCCAGGCTTTTCAAGGCATCCGCGCGCTTTACCGCGATACCGGCGGCGCTCCGGCAGCGCATCCAAGAGGATCCTGCCGGTAGTATTGCGCCAGCAAGCGGTAAAAGTCCGGGTAGGCGCTTTCAAGCGCGCGCGGATCCGTGAAAAAGGTTTCGCTGGCAACGGCGAAAAATTCCGAATAGTCTTCGGCGGCGTAGTCGTCCAGCGGCAGGACGACACAGGTCGTGGAGGTTTCCATCGCGGCAACGCGTCCGCAAAAATCCGCGTATGCCTCTTCCAGCGCGCGCAGCCACTTGGCGGCGGAAATCCCGGAATGCAGCCGGGGCATGCCATCAGCCGCGCCATTCAGCAGGTCGAGCTTGTGCGCGAATTCGTGGAGGACAACGCTGTAGCCCGCGCAGGCGGCTTCGACATCCGGCCAGGAAAGCAATACCGGCCCATCTTCCCAGGCTTCTCCGGAAGCGATTTCGGCGTATTCATGCACAGCGCCGGCGGCATCCATTTCACGCCGGGGAATCATGAACGCTTCCGGGTAGAGAACGATACCCACCCAGCCGCGATAGGCGACAAGGCCCAGTTCCAGAATGAGCAAGGCAGCCAGGGCGGCGATGCGGACCACCATGGCGTCGGTGAGTTCCAGACCATGCGCACCGTAAAACCGCTTTTCACGCAAAAAGGCTTCGCTCAAGGTCTTGAGCCGAGCGCGCGCCTCCCTGTCCAGATGATCGAAGCTTGGCGATATGGACAAGGTCTCTTCCCAGAGCGCGTCGGGAATGGCGCGCCTGGAACCGGGACGAAGGAAAAGCCAGCGCAGCACGGCTCAGACGAAACGCGCCAGAATCCGCCGGAAGCCTTGGACGTCACGCTGTATGACAAAAGGGAAAAGCATGCGCGTTCCGGAAAACAGGAAAGGGAGGGATCAAACTCTACCGGGAGTTCCACCCGGAGGCAATTGGTCCTGCCGAACAGCATATTCAGCGCTTCAGTCCCGGCATTTGCCTGTCTGGAACTCATGGTAACGGGAGGCGCCAAGACTGCCTTGATCGATTACTGGACATCCAATGGCGGGTTTCCCCAGATGGCGTCAGTCCAAGGCCATGACGACGACGCAAGCCATTTGTATGGATACAAGTTCACACCGACGACCAATGTGAGCAAGTACATTGCATCCGCCGCCGGGAAACGATCCCGGAACTGTATGCGTCCGAACAACAACTACCTTGAACAAACCCAGGATCGCTGGAGCTAGGACAATATCCCCGGGAATGCAAGTGGATGAACTGCAGGCTGGTGTTACACAACCACTCGCGGTTTTCCATAGTCCCCGTTTCTCTTGTCCTGCCTTGCGATCCAAAACGTTGCAAATGACTCGGAGAAGATTCCTTGTTCTATGACAATTTTTGTCACTTGACGCGCGCAATTTGTCACTTTGTGGAGGGGTTGTGGTCGTGTTGTCGGGAAGGGAAATGGCGTGGATGCGAGCGTACAGGCGGGAATCGGGAGTGCGGGGTTTCGCAGGCATGGAATTTGCTTATATCTTTCCGGTTTCTTTTCCTGACAAGTCGGACAAGCGGTACATCATGTTCTCCACCCTGCCGTTTTCGGAAGCATCGACCGGAACACTCGCTGTGTTGTACGCATGCGACATGTGCGGACGGGATGCGGAAAAAAGTGTAAAAAGACTTGACAAATTGAAATATGCAAACATAATAGCCGCAAGCCGCAAGCGAATATGAAAATCTTCTCCGTTATCTTTGGATAACGGAGAAGATTTTCCGGCGTTTGGATAGCGCCGGATTTTTCCGCTCTTCTTCTCCAGCTTTTCCTTCCCCTTCCGGTTTTCTTTTCCTTTCCGGATTTTCCGGTTTCTTCTCTTTTCTTTGTTTCACCGTCCCGATCGCGGGTGCGTTTCCCTTTGTTCTTGCGATCACGCTCCAACCCGTCATTGCGAGGGCCGCAGGCCCGTGGCAATCCAGGCAGCCTCGCAGTTCGCTCCATCGTTTCGGATTGCTGAACCGCCGCGTGGATTGCCACGTCGTAAATTGCCGTCCGCAGGACCTCGCAATGACGAAGTGGGATGACGGCAAAGT
>JAISME010000049.1 GCA_031276915.1 Zoogloeaceae bacterium | reverse complement strand
CCCCCGCCCGGAAGACGCGGCCACGCCGGAGAAGTGGGAACATCCTGCTCCCACATCCAGCATACCCGGCATGCGCGGAACAGCCCGACACGCGGGAAGCGGGATGCGCCCGCCACCTGTCCCGGTCCCGCGGGTCCTGCGGACGGCAATTGTCCTGCGGACAGCAATTGTCCTGCGGACAGCAGTTCTGCGGGCGTGACAGTTTGCGGTGCGGGGCAATTTGCAGCGTGGCAATCCCCATACTTCGTCATTGCGAGGGCCGAAGGCCCGTGGCAATCCAGACGGCCTCGCGGCCTGCTCCGGCGTTTCGGAAAACTGAACCGCTGTGTGGATTGCCGCGTCGCTTCGCTCCTCGCAATGACGAGATGGGATGACAGCAAAGTAGCGGGAGCATCCTGCTCCCCCCACTTTGCCGTTTCTCCTGCGGGAAGGCGCAAATCCGCGGATGACAAATTGCTGTCTGCAGGGTTGCCGTCTGCAGGGTTGCCGTCCGCAGGACCTCGTTTTTCCTTCCGGGTTTCTTTTCCCTCCGGGTTTTCCGGTTTCTTTGCTTCCTTTCGTTTCACCACCCCGGTCGCGGGCGCGTGTTTTTGCATGCGCCCGCGGCCTTTTTCGTTCTTCCTTCTTTTTCTTTCCAAAGGAGCATCATCATGAAACACCTTGTACACACCCTCCAGCGTGGCTTCACGCTCATCGAACTGATGATCGTCGTCGCCATCATCGGTATCCTTGCCGCCATTGCGCTTCCCGCCTATCAGGACTACACCATCCGCGCCTATGTCGCCGAAGGGCTGGTGGTAGCGGGGGGCGCCAAAGCGGCTTTTGTTGACTACTGGATCAACAATGGCAGACCTGCCCCAGTGGATTATCCCGGCTCCGGGAAAGCGCCCAAGGACAGCTACAGCTACGAATTCAAGCCAACGCCCAATGTAAAAAGGATCGAGATTGTCGGAGAGAGCGATCCAGAGGTCCATCCTGGCCTTCGCATCTGGTTTGGCGGCAAGAACAAAAAGCTGGATGACCTGGGACTTGTGCTTGTGGTGATCCCGGGATACGGCAAGATTGTGGATGCCAAAGGCGAACCCGAAACGAATCTGTGGACCAATCCCAAAACCGGCACTCCCTCTGCTGGCGGTGGTTCCATTGTCTGGGGTTGTCGCGCGAGTATTCAGAGCAAAATAACCTCTTTCGCCAAGTTTGCCAGGTATGTGCCCGCCAGATGCCGCTACAAGTACAATGGTATGGGGGCCTGAGGATCGATTCCGACACGGCGCACAACCCGCAGACAACCCGGAATCCACCACCTCGCAGAAGCGTGTTCCGGGCATTCCAGCGGCGCACAACGCCGCGGACTACTGACAAACAAAAATCCCCCGGCAGCGAATCCCGGGGGATTTTTTTCCATCATCGCAGACGCAACCCGGTCTGACCCTCACCTGTGGATCGGGGTTCCTGATTCGAACGACGCGATCAGGCGTTTTCCGGCTGGCGGCAAGGATTGCCACGTCCTGAAACCTGGAAATACACGGGTTCCCATACAACAGGAAAGGATGGCGGTGATGGCGATTCGTGATATTTCCGTGACAAATGTTGCAGTGCACCATTATAATCCTTGCTGTTTCCCGCACGTCTTGTGCCTGTCTCCGCGCCGCGTGGCGCGTGTCGGGAGCGCAGGATGACACGGGCCGGACCGGTGTTTTGTCCTTGTTTTGCCAGAGAAGGGTTCAAGAGGAATTTCATGCATGATGGTGTCCTGATCGCGCAGTCCGGCCTGGCCGGGCGCGGGCGCAAAAGCCGCTGGCCGGCCAGGCTGGATTTGTTGCAGAGCCTGACCGGGTTGCTGCTGGCGCTTTTCGTGTGCGCGCATCTGTTCTTCGACAGTTCCATCCTGCTCGGCAAGGACGCCATGTGGGCCGTCAGCAAGTTCTACGAGGGCTATTTCGTCTTCGGCAAGGCGCATCCCTGGCTTGTTTCGATGGTTGCGGGCACGCTTTGCGTGGTTTTCATGGCGCACGCGCTCCTGGCGCTGCGCAAGTTCCCGATCAATTACCGGCAATACCGGACATTCCATGCCCACGCGCGGGCCATGCGGCATGGCGATACCCGTCTCTGGCTCTGGCAGGTCTATACCGGCTTCCTTCTCTTCTTCCTTGCGTCGGCGCATCTGTACCAGATGTTTTTCTGGCCGCAGGCGATTGGTCCCCATGCCTCCTCCGACCGGATCTGGAGCGACGGCCACTGGCCTTTCTACAGCGTTTTCCTCATTGCCGTTGTCCTGCACGCCGTCACCGGGCTGTACCGGCTGGCGGTCAAATGGGGCCGGCCCGGGCTGCCGCGCCCGACGCTCCGGACGCTGCGCCGACTCCTGACCGCCTTTTTCCTGGCCCTGGGCTTCGCGGCGCTGGCAACCTACATGAAGATTGGCTATGACCACCGCGACCATTACGGCGAACGGTACCACCCCGCGGGGAACAGTCCCGTGGATGGCGATTCGCCTGGAAGCGTTCCGGAGGAATCGTCGTCCGTGGAACCATCGCGGTTCGCGGGGCAACGGCGATGAAGACGATCGTAACCGATGTTCTTGTCATCGGTGGCGGGCTGGCCGGGTTGCGGACGGCCATTGGCGCCAGGCGGCGCGGGCACGCGGTGATCGTGCTTTCACTGGTGCCGCCCAAGCGTTCGCATTCGGCGGCGGCGCAAGGAGGCATGCAGGCGTCGCTGGCGAACGTGACCAAGGGCATCGGCGACAATGAGGATGTGCATTTCGAGGACACCGTGCGCGGCAGCGACTGGGGATGCGATCAAGTCGTGGCGCGGATGTTCGTGAACACTTCGCCCAAGGCGGTGCGCGAGCTTGCCGCCTGGGGGACGCCCTGGAGCCGCATCCAGCGCGGCGAACGCGAGGCTGTCATCAACAGCCAGAAAGTCACCATCGCCGAACGCGACGAGGCGCATGGCCTCATTGCCCAGCGCGACTTCGGCGGCACCAAGAAATGGCGGACCTGCTATGTTTCGGATGGAACCGGCCATGCCATGCTCTACACCACCGGCGACCAGGCGATCCGCCATGGCGTAGAAGTGCGCGAGCGTGTCGAGGCGCTTGCGCTCATCCACGACGGCGAACGCTGTTATGGCGCAGTGGCGCGCAATCTCGTCACGGGCGAACTGATCGCCTGCCTCGCCAGGGCGACGACCATCGCCACCGGCGGCGCCGGGCGGCTTTATCGCGTCACGACCAACGCGGTGATCTGCGAGGGCATCGGTCACGCGCTGGCGCTGGAGACAGGCGTCGCGGCACTGGGCAACATGGAGGCCGTGCAGTTTCATCCGACCGGCATTTTCCCGGCGGGCATCCTGGTCACCGAGGGCTGTCGTGGCGACGGCGGTTTGCTGCGCGATGTCGATGGTCGCCGCTTCATGCCCGACTACGAGCCAGAAAAGAAGGAACTTGCCTCCCGCGATGTGGTTTCTCGCCGCATGGAGGAACACATCCGGCGGGGGAAAGGCGTTCCCACGCGCTTCGGCCCGCACCTGTGGCTGGACATCACGCTTTTGGGGCGTGGGCACATCGAACACAACCTGCGCGAGGTAAAGGAAATCTGCGAAAGTTTTCTCGGCATCGATCCCGTCGAGCAATGGATTCCCGTGCGGCCCGCACAGCATTACACGATGGGAGGGGTGCGCACCCGCCATACCGGCGAATCGCCCTGGCTCAAGGGCCTGTTCGCGGCGGGCGAGGCCGCCTGCTGGGATTTGCACGGGTTCAATCGTTTGGGGGGCAACTCGGTGGCGGAAACCGTGGTGGCCGGCATGATCGTCGGCGAATTCATCTCGGATTTCTGTGACGCGCCGGAAAACAACGTCGACCTGCCCATGTCGCTGGCGCGCGCGTTCGTCGCGCGGGAGGAATCGAAACTGAAGGCCCTGCTCGCGCGCCCGGGCGGTGAAAACGCCTTCCGGCTGCTGGCCGAGACGCAGGAGACCATGACCCGCTTCGTGGGCATCTTCCGGGAAGCCGACGGGCTGGAGGAAGGCGTGACACATTTGCAGCGCCTGTTGCAGAGAAGCCGCGACATCGGCGTTACCGGCAAGTCCTGGGGCAACAATCCTGAACTGGTTGCCGCATATCGCGTCCAGCGCATGGTCAAGCTGGCGATCACCATCGCCTATGGCGCGCACCAGCGCACCGAAAGCCGGGGCGCGCATTTCCGTGAGGATTTTCCGCGGCGGAATGACAGGGAATGGCTGAAGCGCACGCTGGCGTTCTGGCCGGATGAAGCGGCAACCCTGCCGCATCTGCGCCATGAGCCGCTCGACGTGGCGAAGATGGAGTTGCCGCCGGGCTGGCGCGGCTACGGCATGAAGAATCATGTCGATCATCCCGATACCGCCGCGCGGCAATCCGAAGTGGAAGCGATCCGGGCAAGGATGAAGGGGCGCGACCGCTTCGACATCCAGGAAGCCCTGATGCCCTGCCGCGACAAGCTTCCCGCGTCCCTGACCGGACGTAACGAACGGCTGGGCGAACCGCTTTGACGCCCTCCTCCCCTGGAAAACGAATCTTGCCGATGCACGCACCCGCTCCTGTTCCCGCTCCCGTTCTCGCATCCAGGCGCCGCACCCTGGCAATCGATGTCCTGCGCTACGACCCGCAGGCCCCGGCGTCGCAACCTGCCCTGCAACGCTACCTGCTGGAAGAGGTGGATGGCATGACGCTCTTCATTGCCCTGAACGAGATTCGTGAGCGCCAGGACCCCACCTTGCGTTTCGATTTCGTCTGCCGCGCCGGCATCTGCGGCAGTTGCGCCATGGTGGTCAATGGCCGTCCGCGCCTGGCCTGCCGCACGCTGACCCGTGACCTGCCCGATCGCGTCGTGCTGGCCCCGCTGCCGTTCTTCGACCTGATCGGCGATCTCTCGGTCAACACCGGCAAATGGATGCGCGGCATGAGCGAGCGCCTGGAAACCTGGATTCATGAGCGGGAGCGGGAAGTCGACATAACCCGTATCGAGGAGCGCATGGAGCCGGAACTTGCCGCGGCCATCTACGAACTGGACCGCTGTGTCGAATGCGGCTGCTGCGTCGCCGCCTGTGGCACGGCGCGGATGCGGGAAGATTTCGTCGGCGCGGTCGGCATGGGCAAGATCGCCCGCTTCCGCCTCGACCCGCGCGATACGCGGGACGATGGCGACTATTACGAACTGATCGGCGACGACAACGGCGTATTCGGCTGCATGTCCCTGCTGGCCTGTCACGATGTCTGTCCCAAATCCCTGCCGCTGGAAACCTGGATCGCCTTCCTGCGCCGCAGGATGGTCCTGCAGGCGGCTGATCCTTTCCCGTCGGGCGGGTGAGGAAAGACTGGCGTGCGTGAAAAGACGGGCGGGACCGGGGTGTTCTGGAATGGTCCGCGCCGCGCCCGCGAGGAGGAATTGCCCACCCCGCCCACAATGCGGGGTGTCGCCCGGGCTGGTCCTTGTTGTGGCGTTATTCGCGCCTTTCGGCAGGCGCGAAGCGCTCGACGACATGGCGGCACATGCTTTTGGCGAGTTCTTCCTCGCCGTGGAAAATGACGCCAATGCCTTCGCTGCGCAGGAGGCGTGATTCTTCGTCGTTGTGGGTGCGCGCGACGACTTCAACCGCCGGGTTCAGGGTACGGGCGATTTCCACCATCTTGCGGATGTCCAGGGGGGAGGAAGTCGCCAGCACCAGCATCGCGGCATGGGCGATATGGGACTGGACCAGCACTTCCGGCTCGGTGGCGTCACCATACACGGCGGCGACGCCTTCCCTGCGCAGGTCCTCGACGCATTCGCGGTTCTGTTCCACCACCACGTAGGGAATGTTGCGCGCTTTCAAGGCCCTTGCAATCCGTTTGCCCACTCGGCCGCAGCCGACCAGGACGACCTGGCCCTGCAGGTATTTCTGGTCGGTGCTCATGGGAAGCTGCGCGTAGGGATCCTCGCGTTGATTGAGCCGGCGGGCGAGGGCGGAGCGTTTGAGCAACCAGCGTTGCAACGGCTGGATCGCGGCAAAGACAAAGGGATTGAGCGCGATGGAAATCATGGCGCCGGCCAGGATCAGGTTCATGCTCTCCGTGCTCGCCAGCCCCAGGGCCATGCCCAGGGAACCCAGGATGAACGAGAATTCGCCGATCTGGGCAAGGCTCGCGGCTACCGTCAGCGCCGTGTTCAGGGGGTAGCGGAAGATGAGCGTCAGCGCCGCCGCGGCCAGCGATTTTCCCAGGATGATGATGAGCACGGTTCCCAGCACGCCCAGGGGCGCTTCCAGCAAAACGCCCGGATCGAACAGCATGCCGACCGAGACGAAGAACAGCACGGAAAAGGCATCGCGCAGGGGCAGGGATTCCTCGGCGGCGCGATGGCTGAATTCCGATTCCCGCATCACCATGCCCGCGAAGAACGCGCCGAGCGCGAAGGAGACATGAAAGAAAACCGCCGCGCCATAGGCAATGCCGATGGCGGTGGCGATGACCGACAGGGTGAAAAGTTCCCGTGATCCGGTGCGCGCCACGCGCCACAACAGCCAGGGGATGACGCGCCGGCCGGCCACCAGCATCAGGGCGACGAAGGCCGAAATCTGGAGAAGGGTCTTGCCGATGGCGACCAGCAAGGTATCCCCGCCGGATTTCGCCGCGACGCCGGCGACATCACCCGGGCTGTTCAGGATACCCGAGAGCGGCGGCAGCAACACCAGGATCAGCACTGTGGCCAGGTCTTCGACCACCAGCCAGCCGACGGCGATGCGTCCGTTCATGCTCTCCAGGGCGCCACGCGCTTCCAGCGCCTTCAGGAGCACAACCGTGCTGGCGCAGGAAAGCGACAGCCCGAAAACAAGCGCGCTTCCCCAGTTCCAGCCCCACCATTTCGCCAGTAACGCGCCCAGGAGCGTCGCCAGCCCCATCTGCGCGACCGCGCCGGGAATGGCGATGCGCTTCACCGCCAGAAGATCGCCCATCGAGAAATGCAGCCCGACACCAAACATCAGGAGCATGACGCCGATTTCGGAAAGCTGGCTGGCGATTTCCACATCCGCGACGAATCCGGGTGTCGCCGGTCCGATGAGAATGCCCGCGATGAGATAGCCTACCAGCGCCGGCGTGCGCAGTTGCTCAACGATGAAACCCAGGACCAGGGCAATGCCGAAGCCGGCGGTGACGGTGGTGATGAGAGGGAAATTGTGTTCCATCCGGTTCTGGAAGAGGGTTCGATTCAACAGGGGAGGATGGATTCTCGCATGATTTGGTTCACTGGTTGTTGTCGATTGCCGGGTTTTCAGGATGGTTTCCCGCGCCGAGCAACGGCGGCGGCGAAAGGCAAAAGCCCGGGAGGACAGGGAGAGGTTGTGCTGTTCCCGCGCTATTTCGGGGAATTTCTGCTGTGCGGTTTTGTTCTCTTGGGGGAAGGCGAAGTGACATTTTTTGGTTCATTGCTGACGAATATTGTCACCTCCCGTGTTGTTGGGGTGGGGATGGGAGAATGGACAAGGAAGGATAATCAAGGGGTTAAGGGGTTTGAGTGTTTCTGGCACATGTCTTGCTTGTAGATTGCCATGATGAAGCGGAACATGACAGGACAGGAGTGGGAAGTGGAAAAGACGGTTGTCGGGTCTTCCCTGTGTGCGCGCGATTGCCAGGCTTTCAGCCTGGCAATCGCGCGCGCACAGGGAAGACCCAACAACTGTCTTTTCCACTTTTCGTTCCTGTCCTGTCATGTTCCGCTTCATCATAGCAATCTACACGCAAGACATGTGCCAGAAACACTCAAATCCCTTAACCCCTTGATTATCCTTCCTTGTCCATTCTCCCACCCCCACTCCAACAACACGGGAAGTGACAATATTCGTCACCAATGAACCAAAAAATGTCACTTCACGTCCCCCCGGGAGAACAAAACCGCACAGCGGCAATTCCTTGCGGCGGCGAGGGGACAACACAACCTCCATCCTTCCAACCTCTTGTTTTCTTGCCGCCGCCCGGCGCGAAAACCATCCCGAAAACCAGACAATCCATCTTGAGCACATGGTTCCACAATGTGCTGGACTGGACCAATGCCCGCATTCGTGCCGACAGCGCCGGGTAGTGTTTCTGCGTTCATTGCCGGAAACACGCTGCTTGCGGGACGGGTTGCACTGTCCCCGACAAAAGCCTTTGGAATCCTTGACAGACATACATTTTCCAATGTCTAATCCAAGGCTTTTGCCATAGTCAGGAGGGACGTACCATGAAACGCACCTATCAGCCTTCCGTCGTGCGCCGCAGGCGTACCCACGGTTTTCTGGTCCGCATGCGCACCAAGGGGGGGCGCAAGGTCATTGCCGCGCGTCGCGCCAAGGGACGCCAACGCCTGGGGCTTTGATTCTGGCATGACGGCTTTCGCCGTTTCATCCGCAGGCATTTGCCAAAAGGAAGGAAACCGTCTGGACGGCGCGCCGAGGAAAGCGTTTCTCCGCGCGTATCGATTGACCAAAACGGATGAGTACTCATCCGTTTTTGGTTTTCGCCGCGCGCTGCGCGGTCGTTTTTTCCTGTTGCATTACGGGGCCTTGCATCCGGCGACCGGTTCCCGCCTGGGGCTTGTCATCGGCAAGAAATTCCTGAAACGCGCTGTCGGTCGCAATCTGGTGAAGCGCATCCTGCGCGAACAGTTTCGTCTTCTGCGCGCCAGTTTGCCGGAACGCGACTTTGTGTTTCGCCTGACGGTGAAGCTTTCCGGCGTGGATCGCCGCCTGCGGCGGGAAATCGCGGAAGAGGCGCGGCAACTGCTTGGCAAGGCGCGGGCGGGAAAGGGATGCGCTTGAAACATCTGGTGCTGTTCCTGTTGCGTGTCTATCGTTACGCGATAAGTCCCCTTCTGGGGAAAAACTGCCGTTTTTACCCCAGTTGTTCCGAATACGCGTGCGAAGCTGTGCAAAAATACGGCGTCTCGCGCGGCGGCTGGCTTGCCCTGAAACGGATCTGCCGCTGCCATCCCTGGCATCCGGGCGGGATTGACCCCGTACCCTGAAAAAATCATTTCCAATTAAGGTGATTCATGGATACCCGCCGTCTCGTGTTGTTCATGGTTTTCGTGTTCTCCCTGTTCATGCTCTGGGAGAACTGGCAACGTTATCAGAATCCGCTCCAGCCAGCAGGAACAGCCCAGGGCAATTCCGCTGCGCCTAGCGTGTCGCCAGTGCTTCCAGCGCCAACGACGCCCGCGCTTTCCGGCGTGCCGCGGCCGGAGGTTTCCCTGCTGCCCGCCACGCCGCCCGCGGAATCTCCCTTTCCCGCCACGACGACAGCGTCAGCGACAGCCGCCGAAACTTTCAGCGTTCGCACCGATCTTTTCACGGCGCGGATTTCCACACAGGGTGGCGATCTCGTCGGGTTGGAGCTCAACAGGTTCAAGGCGTTTTCCGACAGGGAGAAGCATTTCGACCTTCTTTCTGCCCAGCACCGTTACGCGGCCCAGACAGGTCTGGGGAAAACCTCGGGACGCATTGAACTCCCCAACCACAAGATTCTGTTGACGCCCGTTCCCGGTTCTCGTGAACTTGCGGCGGGACAGGAGAGCTTCCAGGTCCGGCTGGCCGCCCCCGAAGTCGATGGCGTCAAGGCAACCAAGGTCTATACCTTTCGACGTGGTTCCTACCTGATCGACGTTGCCTGGGAACTGGAAAACAACGGCACGGAAACCCTGAAACCCGGCGAATACTTCGCCTACTTCCAGTTGCAGCGCGACGGCGCAGCGCCCGAAGGCGATTCCTTCATGCTTTCCACATTCTACGGCGCGGCGGTCTATACCGATGCCGAAAAGTACCAGAAGGTCCAATACAAGGACATCGCCGAAAACAAGGCGCAGTTCGTCCGGACTGCCAACGATGGCTGGCTTGCCCTGGTGCAGCATTATTTCGTTACCGCCTGGGTTCCGCAGGGTAACGCGCCGCGTGAATTCAAGCTTTATGCGCTGGAAAACAACCTGTATGCCGCAGCGCTGATCCTGCCCTTTCCCGGCCTTGCTCCCGGAGGGAAAACCGAAGTCCGGGCGCCGCTCTTTGCCGGTCCGCAGGAACAATCCGCCCTGCGGGAGGTCGCGCCCGGTCTCGATCTGGTCGTGGATTACGGCTGGCTGCATCTCATTGCCGCGCCGATTTTCTGGCTGCTTTCCTTCATCCATTCCTTGATTGGCAACTGGGGTTGGGCCATTGTGGCGCTCACCGTCCTCATCAAGCTGGCGCTCTTCCCGCTTTCCGCTGCTTCCTACCGGTCAATGGCGAGAATGCGCCAGATCACTCCCCGCCTCATGCGTCTGAAGGAACTCTACGCCAGCGACAAGCAGCGCCTCAATCAAGAAATGATGAAGCTCTACCAGACGGAAAAAATCAATCCGCTGGGCGGCTGTCTGCCCATTCTCGTGCAGATTCCCATCTTCATCGCGCTTTACTGGGTGCTCCTGGGCGCGGTGGAAATGCGCGATGCGCCGTGGATTTTCTGGATCAGGGATCTTTCCGCCGCCGATCCGTATTACGTGCTGCCCGTCATCATGATGGTTTCGATGTTCCTGCAAACAAAGCTCAACCCGACGCCGCCCGACCCGATTCAGGCCAAGGTGATGATGGCGATGCCTTTCGTTTTCGGTGTCATGTTCTTTTTCTTCCCGGCGGGGCTGGTGCTTTACTGGATCGTCAACAATATTCTTTCCATCGCGCAGCAGTGGCAGATCACGCGCATGATCGAAAGCGGTGGCGACAAGCCCAAGAAAAAGGCGGCGAATGATCCAAGGGCGTGACACCAGCCGGAGAAAGGGGCCGCATGCGGCCCTTTTCCCGGATGGCACGGTTATATCCTGCCAGACGCGGAGCGGTACATTCCGACCCATGAACATTGTCCGGGAAGGCAAAGGGTGCACAGCATAGAATTGGACGGCGCAAGTCTCGACTATCGCCTCTGCCGCAGTGCGCGCCGCACCATCGGGATTACCGTGGATCGGTATGGCATACGGGTTGGCGCGCCATTGTCCGCGTCGCTTGCGGAGATCGAAACGCTGCTGCGCCGGCATGGAGACTGGGTATTGCAGAAGCTCGCCCAATGGCGCGCATCGCAGATTCCCGTGGCGACGCTGGAGGATGGCGACCGTATCCACTGGCTCGGAAAGCCCCTGGTCTTGCGCTGCGTGACGGACAGGGCGCGCAGCCGCCTGCGGGCGGATGCGGGTATTTTGGAGCTCTGCGTTCCTGTTGGACACGCACTGCCGACAACCCTGACTGCATTCCTGAAACCCCGTGCCCGTGCCTTTTTCCTGGAGCGGCTTATCCATTATGCTGGAAAACTGGAGGTTGCCACGCCGCCGCTCGTGCTTTCCTCCGCCAAAAGCCGCTGGGGCAGTTGTAACGCCAAGGGAGAAATTCGTCTCTCCTGGCGCCTCATCCATTTCGCGCCCAATCTCATCGATTACGTGGTGGCGCACGAACTGGCTCACCTGAAGGAAATGAACCATGGTCCCCGTTTCTGGGCCGTAGTGGAAAAGCTCTGTCCGGACTGGCGGCACGCCCGGGCCGAGCTCAGGCGACAGGCGCACACGCTGCCGGGATTGGAGTAGATCATCCTTTGCCATGCCCGGTCTTTCCAGCCGTTCACCCGTCCGGGGATTCTGGGTGGTTTTGATTTGACCCCTCCGCATGTCGCGTTCCGGCGCTGGATGAAGGGTTCGCCGCCCGCGCCGGAGCCAAAGGTGGTGGGGAGTGGGGCAAGCAATCCAGCGTTGTCGTGTTGGCGCGCAAAAGGTATGATCTCGCGGCGCATGGCTCATGAATTTTTCTCCACGGCGAAGCCGCCGCCTTTCCCCATCGATTCCCTGACATGCCATTAATCATTCTCGACCGCGACGGTGTCGTCAATTTCGATTCGCCGCAATACATCAAGAGCCCAGCGGAATGGAAACCCATTCCGGGCAGCCTGGAAGCGATTGCGCGCCTGAACCAGTCCGGCTATCGCGTGGTGATCGCCACCAATCAGTCCGGCGTCGGTCGTGGCATTTTCGACATGGATACCCTGAACACCATTCACGAAAAAATGCACAAGGCCCTTTTTGCCGTGGGGGGACATGTAGACGCCATTTTCTTTTGTCCGCATCCGGCGGACTCCCAATGCGCCTGCCGAAAGCCGCAGCCCGGCCTGTTTTACCAGATCGGCGAGCGTTTTCACGTCAGCCTGGAAGGCGTGCCGGCTGTCGGCGATTCCCTGCGCGATCTTCAGGCGGGTGCGACTGCAGGATGCCACCCTGTTCTGGTGCTGACCGGCAAGGGGGAAAAGACACGGGAAGAAGGCAACTTGCCCGCCAACACCCGGATATTCGTCGATCTCGCAGCGGCGGTCGACGCGATCTTGGGAGAGACGACATGATCCTGCCGCGTTCCTTCCTTTTCTGGTTGCTTGTCTGTCTGATGACCATTCCCGTTGGCCTGGTCCTGGCGCTGTTCATGTGTTTTCCGCTCAGGCTGCGCTTCTTCGTGGTTGGTTGCTGGCGCGGGGGCTTTCTGTTCCTGGCCCGCTGGATACTGGGTGTTCGGATGGTGGTCAAGGGAAGCGAGAATATTCCCGAACGCCCGATACTGGTGCTTTCCAAGCATCAATCCGCCTGGGAGACGGTTGCCCTGCAAGCCATTTTCAGGCCGCTGGTCTTTGTGCTCAAGAAGGAACTCCTGAGAATCCCCTTTTTTGGCTGGGGGCTTGCCGCCGTGCGCATGATCGGCATTGACCGCGGCGCCGGACGCGAAGCCCTGAAACAGATGCTGAAAGAAGGTCGGGATTGCCTGGAGCAGGGTATCTGGGTGGTCGTTTTTCCGGAAGGCACCCGGGTGTTGCCTGGCGAGCGTGTGCGTTACAAGCCTGGCGCGGCGTATCTCGCCACCCGCACTGGTACGCCGGTCCTGCCAGTTGCGCACAACGCGGGCGATATCTGGCCCCGCAAGGCCCTCGCCATCCGCCCCGGCACGATCACCGTGAGCATCGGTCCGCCCATCGAAACCCGGGGGTTGAAGGATGTCCAGGTCAGCGCCGCTGTGGAAGCCTGGATCGAGGGTGAAATGCGCAAGCTTTCGCCCGGCAAGTATCCGGAACCAGAATGAGCGAGGGCTGTTCCCGTCTTTCGTGAAAACGCCTGCCGCCTGCCTCGCCTGCCGTGTGGCAGGTTCATTTTTCAGTTTTACGGATATATTCCCGTCTTCCTGGCAAAAAGACAAAAAAAGCGGTCGGACCCAAGGGAACGACCGCGTGAAAACCCACACTATCAGTGGAGGAGACAAAACCCGCGCCGGAATGAACATATTGCGTTCCACATGCAATATGCCCTCCCAGGCAAGATGGGCGCATTATCTGGGCCCCCCTGCGAAAAGGCAAGACTTTTTTTGCGGCGCACCAATCGTTGTCTGTTCCATGCAACAAGCGACGCTGATTTGCCATGCGGCCTTCAGGATACTGTTTCCAGGGCTTCATGCGCGACCACGCAAAATGCTGGCCGGAACATTCCGGGTAAATATAATCGTGCGGTGCAGCAGAGGAAGCGATTGAAAGCTGTTTCAAGAATCAGGCGTGTTGCTTGATGGGCGGATGGGTTATGGGGAGTTGAGTCATGGTCTCGGGTTGCCGAGGGTTGATCCCGTGATTGCGATTGAGGCGACGGGGCGCGCCAGCCCAGGCGGAAATTCTTTCCGATCGCTCTCGCGGCGATGAACATGATCGTCGTCCAGGCGATCAATTTGCCGGTATCGCTTATCGCCAGTATGGATCGCATGGAACAGAACAGCGATATACTCCACCGCTGTATTCACCTGTTATCGCGTCACGGCGATTGGATGCCTGTCGGGTTTCCAGTGTCCTTTATGGAGGATGTATAAAATGAAGCATTCACTACCGAATCATATGGTGGCCTTGTTGGCCGCGCTGGCGCTGTCCCTGGTTGGGGGTTGCAACGATGAGTCTGAACAGCAGGCTGAAATTCGGGAAGCGACGGCGGAGAAAACCGTAACGCCCAACGAAGTCGCAACGCCCGACGATCTCCCCGCGCCAGAAACAGGAACGCCGACGCCCGCCGCGCAAGAGGCTGATGCCGCGTTTGGCTTTCAGACGCTGGGGCAACTGGCCGCCGCTGGAAAGAGCGAGGACAATCTGCTGATTGGGCCGCGCAACATTCGCACCGCGCTGGCCGCTGTCGCCGTTGGCGCGGTGGGGCAGACGCGGGACGAAATCCTCGCGCAAAC
>JAISME010000012.1 GCA_031276915.1 Zoogloeaceae bacterium | reverse complement strand
ATGATCGTCGTCGCCATCATCGGCATCCTTGCCGCCATCGCGCTTCCCGCCTACCAGCAATACACCATCCGCGCCTATGTCGCCGAAGGGCTGCAACTCGCGGGGGGCGCCAAGGTGGCCCTCCTTGATTACTGGACCGAAAATGGCAGACTTGCTCCGGTGGATTATCCCGGCACCGGGAAACCGCCCAAGGACAGCTACACCTACCAATTCAAGCCAACACACAATGTAAAAGCGATCAGGATCAGGGGAGCACAGGCGGAAGACTGGTCTCAGATCCAGATATTTTATGGTGGCAAGAATAAAGTGCTGGAGGACTTGGGGATTGTGATTGCCATGGCCGCGGGGTATGACGGGATCGACAAGGACGGTACGGTCGTAACACCTTTGAGCATGCATGGCGGCAAGGTACAAAACTCTGCTGGCGGTGGTTCCATCGTCTGGAGCTGCCTCGTAAGCGCTTACAGTAAACAAACAAGTTTTTCCAAAATGGCCAAGTATGTACCCAGCCGTTGCCGTTACAAACACACTAATCTAGCGAAGTGAGGATCGCGTCCAATCCCCGCGAAAGCCCCGTAAACAGCCCGGAACAGCCACCCCGCCAGGAGCGCTTCCGGGCGTTCCTGCGGTACGTGACACCACAGTCCGCTGACAAAATCTCCCCCGGAATTGCTGTCCGCAGAATTGCTGTCCGCAGGACCCAGCCCTGGCCGATGCCCTGCAGGGGGAAACCGCCGTCCGCAGGACTTCGCACAAAGGCGGGCGCTGGCGGAGGCGATCACCCTGATCGAATCGACCTGGCCCGATCATCAGGCGCGCGCCTTGTCGAACGCGCTCCTGTCCGCGCCAGGGCCGGCAAACAGGGATGGAGGACATTCTTGCGCGATTCCTTTTATATCCTTACAATCCATCCCTTTTCATTTTTCCCCGAACGGATTTTCAAGCCATGGTGGTGATTCGTCTTTCCCGCGGCGGCGCCAAGAAGCGTCCCTTTTACAACATCGTCGTGACCGATTCCCGCAATCGCCGTGACGGGCGTTTTGTCGAGCGCATCGGCTTCTACAACCCGGTTGCCGCCGAACACGAAGAGAATCTGCGTGTTGCGCTGGATCGCCTCGATTACTGGAAACAGAATGGCGCGCGGCTTTCTCCCACAACGGCCCGCCTGGTCAAGCAATACGCAGCCGGGCAGACAGCGTCCTGATCTGGCAATTCCCACCGGAACGGAGTTTTTCTTGCCGCCCGCGCGGGAAAACGAGATCGTCATTCTGGGGCGCGCGCTTGCGCCGTATGGCCTCAAGGGCTGGATTCGGATCAAACCGTTCGGAGACGATCCAGAAGAATGGCGAAAAATGCCCACATGGTGGCTTGGCGATACGGAAACCGGCCCCTGGCGGAAAATGGAACTGCGCGGACTCGAGAAGCATGGCGATACGCTCATTGCCGCATTTGCCGACATTGTTGACCGCGATACGGCGGAAGCCGTCTTGCAGGGCCGGTGGGTGGGCGCGCCGCGCACCACCTTGCCCATTCCGGCGGAAAATGAATTCTACTGGGGCGACCTGATGGGCATGACCGTGGTCAACATGGCGGATGTCACGCTGGGAAAAATCCAGGGCTTGATCGAGACTGGCGCCAACGATGTCCTGCGCATCGTGGACGCGGCGGGAATGGAGCGTCTGTTGCCCTTTGTGAACGCGGTGGTGAAGGATGTGGATGCCTCCGCGCGCCGCGTCCGGGTGGACTGGGAAGCAGACTGGCAATGACCATTCCCCTGGCGGTTTTCGACTGCGTCAGCATCTTCCCGGAAATGTTCTCGGCACTGACCGGCGTGGGCGTCACCCGCAAGTCGGTGGAAACCGGCATCTGGTCACTGACGCTCTGGAATCCCCGTGATTATGCGGAAAACACCTGGCGCGCCGTGGACGACCGGCCCTATGGCGGCGGTCCTGGCATGGTCATGCAGGCGGGCCCGCTCGAAGCGGCAATCGACGCCGCCAGGGCGCGACAACAAGCGGCAAACGTGCGGCAAAGCCGGGTGATCTACCTGTCGCCGCAGGGCATGCCGCTTACACATGCGCGTGTGATGGATCTAGCCACCGAATTGCAAAGCGGCGCTGGTTTCATTCTGCTGTGCGGACGTTACGAGGGCGTAGATGAACGCTTGATCGAACGCTGCGTCGATGAGGAAATTTCCATTGGCGATTTTGTTCTCTCTGGCGGCGAACTGCCCGCGATGGTCCTGATGGACGCGCTTGTCCGCCAACTGCCGGGCGTGCTGGGTGACGCGGCATCGGCGGAAGAGGAATCGTTCGCCACAGGTTTGCTGGATTGCCCGCATTACACCCGGCCCGAGGTATACCGGGGGCTGAAAACGCCGGAAGTGCTATGCTCCGGCAACCACGAAAGAATTCGCCGCTGGCGGCTGAAAATGTCGCTGGCCAGAACCGGAAAGCGCAGGCCGGATCTCCTCGCGCAACGCGCCGAACGCCTGGCGTTCACCGCGGAAGAAACGCAACTCCTCGCGGAAATCGCGCAGGAGCAATGCGGTGAGCATTAAACATTGAAAAAGGAGCCTCACATGAATCTGATCCAGCAACTGGAACAGGAAGAGATTGCCCGCCTGGGCAAGACCATCCCTCCCTTCGCGCCCGGCGATACCGTCGTTGTGCAGGTGAAAGTCAAGGAAGGCAATCGGGAACGCCTGCAAGCCTACGAAGGCGTCGTGATCGCCAAGCGTAATCGCGGCCTCAATTCTTCCTTCATCGTGCGCAAGATTTCCTCCGGCGAGGGCGTGGAAAGAACATTCCAGTCCTATTCGCCGCTTGTCGCCAGTATCGAGGTGAAACGCCGTGGCGATGTTCGCCGCGCCAAGCTCTACTACCTGCGCGGACGTTCCGGCAAATCGGCCCGGATCAAGGAAAAACTGGTCAGAAAAATCCGAACAGCGGCACCCGCGCCAACAACTGCGGAACCATCCACCGCGCAAGCCTGAATCCGGGGCGTGTCCGCGTTCCATCATCCGCTTCCGCCCCGTCTTTCCGGGGCGGGATTTTCTCAGCAACCATTCGGTTCCGGACAAATCGGTGCTTCTCCCGGGAATCACAACAACACTGACAACGCTGATATTGACAGTCTTTTGTCTTGTCTCTAGAATCTCGCCTCTTTGATTTTGTGGATAAAGGAATGTCGATAATGAAGACTTTCTCCGCCAAGCCTCACGAGATCGTGCGCGAGTGGTTCGTGATCGACGCCACGGACAAGGTACTCGGCCGGCTCGCCAGTGAAATCGCCCGCCGCCTGCGCGGCAAGCATAAAGCCATCTATACGCCGCATGTCGATACTGGCGACTTTATCATCGTGACGAACGTGGAAAAGCTGCGCGTGACGGGGAACAAGGCTGAGGACAAGAAATACTTCCGTCATTCTGGACATCCCGGAGGTATCTACGAAACCAATTTCAGGAAGATGCAGCAACGTTTCCCCGGTCGCGTTCTGGAGAAAGCGGTAAAGGGCATGCTTCCCAAGGGGCCGCTCGGCTATGCCATGCTCAAGAAATTGAAATGCTATGTCGGCGCGGCGCACCCGCACACCGCGCAACAGCCCAAGACACTGGAAATGTGAGGATCGGAAAATGGCTGAAAGCTCTTACTACGGAACGGGGCGCCGCAAAAGCGCGGTTGCCCGTGTATTCATGAAGCGCGGCTCCGGCAGTATCGTGGTGAATGGAAAGCCGCTGGATGTATTCTTCTCCCGCGAAACAGGACGAATGATCGTGCGTCAGCCACTGGAACTGGTGCGTCAGCTTGATGGTTTCGATATCAGGGTAAACGTCACCGGCGGCGGCGAATCCGGCCAGGCCGGCGCCGTACGGCATGGCATCACCCGCGCCCTGATTGAATACGACGCCACGCTGAAGCCCGCGCTTTCCCAGGCCGGTTTCGTCACCCGCGACGCGCGCGAAGTCGAACGGAAGAAAGTGGGCCTGCACAAGGCGCGCCGTCGCAAGCAGTTCTCCAAGCGTTGAGCCTGCGACGTTTTCATCCGCGCTCGAACCGCGAATTGCCGGGAAACTTTCCCGGCAATTTTGTTTGGACGCGCCATGGATATCCTTGATCAGGGATTCCCCAAGGGATTCACCACCCGCGAAATCAAGGCCTGGCAGAGCGCCTCCATGGCTTCTTCCGGCGTCCATGGGATACCATGGTCGCGGGTTTGGGTAACGGGAAGCCGGGGATAGCCGCAGGGATTGATGGCGGCGAACGGCGACAAGTCCATGTCCACATTCAGACTGACGCCGTGGTAGGCACAGGAATTTTTCACCCGCAGGCCCAGGGCGGCAATCTTCGCGCCCTCGCCGTCCGCGCCAAGATACACGCCGGGCGCGCCGGGACGGCGATTTGCCGTCAATCCCCGCGCCGCCAGCAAATCAATGACCGCTTGCTCGATGCCTGTCACCATCTCCCGCACCTTGAGTTTCGCCCGATGCAGGTCCAAAAGCAGATAGACCACCACTTGACCCGGACCATGGTAGGTTATCTGCCCGCCCCGATCGGTGCGGATGACGGGAATGCCGATGTCTCTGAGGAGATGTTCGGGCTTTCCCGCCTGTCCCAGGGTAAAGACGGGAAAATGTTCAAGAAGCCAGAGCTCGTCCGGCGTTTCCGGTGTTCGCGCCAGGGTGAAATTCCGCATGGCTTCCCATGTCGACAGGTATGGCGCGCGACCCAGGCGACGGATGATTGCGACCATTCAGAGCACGTACCGGATCAGGGGGTGTGCGGTCAATTCCCGGTAAAGCGCGTCCAGCATGGAACGCGAGGTCGCCGTCACCGTGCAGGTGAAGCTTGCGTAATTACCGCCGGCACTCATCCGTACTTCCATGCGCTCGGCGGTGAAATCCGGGTCATGCCGCCGAACGATGTCCAGCACGATGCCGGCAAGCGCGTCCTCCGCCTTCCCCATGATTTTCAGGGGGAAAGGCAACGGGTATTCGATCAGGGATTCGGGGGATTCCAGCGCCATTCCGCTATCGGGAAAACCAGAGACGGACGGTGTCGATGAAACGCCGGAACCAGTTGCCGACGGCAACGGTTTCCAGGGCGAGGACCGGATATTCGCCATATGCGCGGTCATCCAGTGTCAGGCGCATGATGCCGATGGCTTGTCCCTGACGCACCGGCGCAAGCAGCGGCTGCCGGGAAACAAGCGTGGCGCGCAACCTGTCTCCATGTCCCTTGGGCACGGAGACAATGAAATCACGGGGCAGGAATCCTGCCTTGACAGTTGACGCGCTGCCTTTCCAGACCTTGAAACTGGAAACCGGCTGCCCGGCGGCGTAGAGCCTGATGGCGTCACGCGCCTGATACCCCCAGTTCAGGAGTTTCAGGGATTCCTGGGCGCGGGCAGCGTCGGAACCTGTTCCCAGCACCACGGAAAGCAGCCTGCGACCGTTGCGCCGGGCCGAGGCGACAAGGCAAAACCCCGCCGATTCGGTAGAACCGGTCTTGATGCCGTCCACGCTCGCATCCATCCAGAGCAGGCGATTGCGGTTCAACTGGGAAATGTTGCTGTAACGGAATTCCCGGATGCTGTAATAGCGGGCGTATTCCTGGGGAAAATCGCGGATCAGCGCCGTCGCCAGAAGGGAAAGATCACGGGCCGTTGTCCGGTGTTCCGGATCGGGCATCCCCGTGGCGTTCCGGAAGCGCGTGGATTTCATGCCGAGACGGGCGGCCTCGCGGTTCATCATGCCGGCAAATGTTTCCTCGTCGCCGCCAATAGCCTCCGCCAGGGCGACACTGGCGTCATTGCCGGATTGCACCACCATGCCCTTGATCAGGTCCTCCACCAAGACCTTGTCACCGGCCTTGATGAACATTTTCGACCCCCCCATGCGCCAGGCTTTTTCGGAGATGGTCACGGTGTCGGCAAGTCCAAGGTTTTTCTGGCGCAGGGCGGAAAAAGTAAGGTAGGCCGTCATCAGCTTGGTCAACGAAGCCGGCTCCAGCCTTTCATCCGGCGCATGGGAGGCCAGGACCTGTCCGGAGCCGAATTCCACGAGGACCCAGGACTTGGCCGCCAGCACCGGCGCGGCGGGCGTCTGCTGCGCCCGGACAACCGACGCGCAGGCAAGCGCGAAAACCAGGCAGGAAAGAAGGAAAGATTGGCGAAACATGGAAAAGGATTTCATCTGGATAAAGACAGCGGACTTTCCGATTATACGGCGCGTGACAATGGCTGTGCGATTTCATGCGTTCCTGTTCGTACTCGATCCACACGACATCGCGCCTCCTCCAACCGGGATTCCAGCGACTTTTTCTCATTTCGACAAACTGGAATCATGGTTGCCGATACTGGTTTGCGCGCCCGCCACAACCGCGCGTCGGATGCGCTGTACATCCTGGAAATCTTCGATCCACGGTCGGGATTCCAGACCGGAGCTTGCTTTACGATGATGGAAAAAAATCCCCCGGGACTCTCTGCCGGGGGATTTGTTTGCCAGCAGTCCGCGAGCGTTGCGCGCCGCTGGAATGCCCAGAACATGCTTCTTGCGGGGCAGTGGATTCCGGGCTGTTTGCGGGTTGTTACTGTATTGGGTTTGATCCTCAATTCGACATCTCTGGATGTTTGTAACGGCATCTGCTGGGCAGATACTTGCTTATCTTGCCGAAAGATGCGCCCTTGGCGCTGGGGTACGGTAGGCAACCCCAGACAATGGAGCCGACATCGAAATTTTGTATTGGTCCACCGCCAGCGGTAGCGTTGTTCAGGCTCAGCAATTTTTCGGGAACACCAGTGACGCCGTTGATCTTGCCAGTCCCTGCGTACAGCCCGAGCGCGAGATTCAGCCTGTCCAGCGTCTTGTTCCTGCCGCCGTAGTAGACGCGGATGGTAGCGGCGTCATCACCCTCCGCTCCGGAGATCTTGATCGCCTTCACATTGGCCGTTGGCTTGAATTCGTAGCTATAGCTTTTTGGGGGCGCTTTCCCGGTACCGGGATAATCCACATCGGCGATCTTGCCATTGTTGACCCAGTAGTCAACGAAAGCCGTTTTGGCGCCGCCCGCGAGTTGCAGCCCTTCGGCAATGTAGGCGCGGATGGTGTAAGCCTGATAGGCGGGCAGCGCGATGGCGGCAAGGATGCCGATGATGGCGACGACGATCATCAGTTCGATGAGCGTGAAGCCACGCTGGAAAGTACGTACAAGGTGTTTCATGATGATGCTCCTTTGGAAAGAAAAAGAAGGAAGAACAAAAAAAGCCACGAACGCATGCCAAGGCATGCGCCCGCGACCGGGGTGATGAAACGAGGAAAAGCGAAGAATCCGGAAGACCCGGAAGGACAAGAAACCCCGGAAGGAAAAACGAAGTCCTGCGGACGGCAACCCTGCGAACGGTGATTTGTCATTCGCGGATTTGTTTCTTTCCGTGGGGGAAACGGCAAAGTGGGGGGAGCATCCCGCTCCCCCGTGGTGTGGTCGGGAGCAGGATGCTCCCGCTACTTCGGGACGGATGCCCGCAACAGCGAAACGATCGCCCACGGAAACGTCCCAACCCTCCAAACCTCCGTCATTGTGAGGGGCGCAGCCCCGTGGCAATCCATACACCCTTGCCACGATTGGGACGCCTGCCTTTCCCTCCCACGCTCGGCGAGCAAGGGCGTCGTGCAAAACAGAAGTGGCGTCCCTGCGGAACCGGCGTGTGGATTGCCGCGGGCCTTCGGCCCTCGCAATGACGATGTGGGGCGTGATTGCAAGAACAAAGGGAAACACGCCCGCAACCGGGACAGTGAAACGAGGAAAAACAAAGAAACCGGAAAACCCGGAAAGGAAAGGGAAACTGGAAGGGGAAGGAAAGGCTGGAGAAGAAGAGAGAAGGAAGCCGGCGTTATCCAGACGCCGAAAAATCTTCTCCGTTATCCACAGATAACGGAGAAGATTTTCACGTTGTGCGTTGTGCGTTGTGCGTTGTGCGTTGTGCGTTGTGCGTTGTGCGTTGTGCG
>JAISME010000189.1 GCA_031276915.1 Zoogloeaceae bacterium | reverse complement strand
CAACCCCCTCCCCGATATGCGCGCGTTCCGCGCAGAAAGGAGAACATTCCAGAAGACGATAGACCAAAAACTTCATCAACACTGACCGCACAAAATACTTGACTGCGAACACGGTTGCTTTCTACCCCCTTTCCACCCTCCTCTGCACCCCCTTTCCGGGTTATGATTTCCCGGCTTCGGCTCTTCCAGCCGGAGATTGTCCACATCCCCGCAACACGAAATTCCACACTGGAGACTTCCATGTACAACAAGAAGAAGATGTTTTGTCCTTCCCCTTTTCCTTTCCTGCTTGCCGCCGCGGCCAGCCTGGCCGCCTGCGACGCCACGCCGCCCTCCGCCCGGCCCGAATCCGCGCCCGCCGGGGAGACCACATCCGCCGAACCGCCGCCGATTTCCGGTGTTTTCCAGGGCGTGCTGCCCTGCGCCGATTGCGAAGGCATCAGGACGACATTGACGCTTTCCGGGGACGGCGCGTTCGTCCTGGAAAGCAGCTACCTGAAAAACGGCGAACAACCCGCTCCAACGCAAACCGGAACCTGGAAGCGCACAGGGACGGTCATCGAGCTTTTCCCCTCCAGGACCGATCCGGCAACCGCCAGCGATCGCCTGTGCTTCGACATGACCGACGCCGGAACATTGACACCGTTCGACATTTCCTGCGCGCCGATCACGACATTTTCAACTCCCCCTGTCCTGAAGCGCACGCCATGACTGGAAGCGCCCCGCGGACGGCAAGACCGCAAACAATCCGGACGCGGCAATTCCGTATTCCCGGTATTCCCGATTGCGTCAACCACCCCGCTTCCCGTTATACTCAATCCCGGATTTGCCTCGACGACAGGAAGCTTGCATGGGAAAACTGACCGATCTGCTGGAACTGGCGCGGGAACGGGCGCAAGGAATGCCGTTTGCCGGCGCGTTGACGCCCGCCGAAGCCTGGGAGGTCTGGCATCTGGCGCCCGGCGCCCGGCTGGTGGACGTGCGAACCCGCGCCGAACTGGACTGGGTGGGCCGCATCCCGGAAACAGTGGAGATCGAATGGACGCATTACCCTTCCGGCGCGCAGAATCCGCATTTCCTTGCCCACCTGAAACGCCAGGTGGAACGGAACACCCTGGTGATGTTCATTTGCCGGGCCGGGCATCGTTCCCGGTTCGCGGCCACGCTGGCGGCGGAAGCGGGCTACACGGCCAGCTACAACGTGCTGGAAGGATTCGAGGGAGAGCCGGACGCCCATCACCACCGCAACAAGACCGGCGGCTGGCGTTTCGCCAACCTGCCCTGGTTCCAGAACTGACGCCATGCCGCGCGCCTTCGACGCCTACAACACACTTTCCGACGCCGAATGCCAGGATCGTGTCCGCGCGGCGCGCGCCAGACTGGGCCGGGACGCGGTCCTGCTTTGTCACCACTACCAGCGCGCCGACATCTACCAGCACGCCGACCTGACCGGGGATTCCCTGAAGCTCTCCCGGCTGGCCGCGCAGACGGATTCTCCCCACATCGTCTTCTGCGGCGTGCATTTCATGGCGGAAGTGGCGGACATGCTTTCCCGCTCCAGCCAGACCGCCATCCTGCCCGATCTCGCGGCGGGTTGCTCGATGGCCGACATGGCGAATCTCGCCAGGGTGGAACGCTGCTGGCGGGAATTGGGCGAGGTCCTGGCGGTCGAGACGGAGGTGACGCCCGTCACCTACATCAATTCCGCCGCCGACCTGAAAGCCTTTTGCGGCGCGCATGGCGGCATTGTCTGCACATCGAGCAACGCCGAAACCATCGCGCGCCGGGCTTTTTGCGCGCGCCCGAAAATCCTTTTCTTTCCCGACCAGCACCTGGGCCGCTGGACGGGCAGCCGGATGGGCCTGCCGCTCGATGAAATGGCGGTCTGGGATCCCGACCTTCCCCTGGGGGGACTGGCGCCGGAAAGCATCCGGAAAGCGAAAATCCTGCTCTGGAAAGGACACTGCTCGGTACACCAGATGTTTCGCAAGAGCCACATCGACGCCTTCCGCGCTCGCCATCCCGACGGTCTCGTCATCGCCCATCCCGAGTGCGCGTTCGAGGTCTGCGCCGCCGCCGACCATGTCGGCTCGACCGAATTCATCGTCAAGACCGTGAAGGAAGCCGCCGCCGGCACACGCTGGCTAGTCGGCACCGAGCTCAACCTGGTGGAACGCCTGGCGCGCGAGGTCGCGCCCCAGGGCAAGACCGTGCAATTCATGTCATCCGTGGTCTGCATGTGTTCCACCATGCAACGCATCGACCCACAGCATCTCGCCTGGACGCTGGAAAACCTCGCCGACGGCCAGGTGGTGAATCCCATCCGGGTTCCAGAGCACGAAGCGGCGCTGGCGCGCCAGGCGCTGGACAGGATGCTGGCGATCTCCTGACCTTTTCTCCCGTGTCGCCATGACCGAATTCCTGGAGGGGCATCGCCTTGTCCTGCTGAATTCCGGGCGCGATTATTTTCCCGCGCTGCTCGAAGCCATCGAAGGCGCGACGCGGGAAATTTTCCTGGAAACCTACATCTTCGCCAACGACGCCGCCGGGCAAGCGGTCGCGGTCGCGCTGATGGCGGCGGCGCGGCGCGGAGTCGCCGTGCGGGTGCTGGTCGATGGTTTCGGCGCGCGGCGATTCCCCGAAATTTTCGGTCCGGCGCTCGCGGCAGCCGGAGCGCACTACAAGGTGTATCGCAGGGAAATCGCCCGCTTTTCGCCGCGCCGCCACAGCCTGCGCCGCCTCCATCGCAAGCTCGTCGTCATCGACGGTCGCGTTGCTTTCGTGGGTGGCATCAATATCATCGATGACGCCAGCCCGCTGGGACCGGATCTGCCCAGCTACGATTACGCGGTCCGGGTGGAAGGACCACTGCTTTCCGTCATCCACCGGACAGTGGCGCGCATGTGGACGTTCCAGAAGGCGATGGACGGATTCCGGATGGAACGCGATTGGCGCAACGCGCGTCCGCGCCTTCGTCCGGATTCACCCCCGCCCGTTTTCCACGCGCGGGGCTGCAAGCTCGCGTTCCTGCTGCGCGACAACCTGCGCCATCGCAACACCATCGCCAACGCCTACCTGGCCGCCATCCGGGAAGCGCGCCATACGATACTGATCGCCAACGCCTATTTCCTGCCCGGCTTCCGGTTTCGCCGCGCCTTGCGGAACGCCGCCCGACGCGGAACGGCGGTCACGGTGCTGCTCCAGGGGGAAAGCGACCACCGGCTGTTCCGCTACGCAACCCAGGCCATCTACGGCGATCTCCTCGCGGACGGCATTCGTGTTTTTGAATATCGCGGAGGCTTCCTGCACGCCAAGGTCGCGGTGATCGACGGACACTGGGCCACGGTAGGTTCCTCCAACATCGATCCGTTCAGCCTCTTTCTGGCGCGGGAGGCAAACGTGGCCGTCAAGGATACGGCTTTCGCCGCCGAACTGGCGTCAAGCCTCACGACGGCCATGCGGGAAGGCGCGGTGGAATGGACCATGGAAACCCACGCGCGCCAGCCGTTCCACTTGCGCCTGTTGCGCCGTTTGAGCTACGAGCTGGTCAAATTCCTGGTCAATCTCGCGGGGTACGGTCACGAGGACCGGAAGAATTGACGGTCGGGACGGAGACACTCCCGGCGCGGGGCAATCAAACACACGAGGCGGTCGAGGGCGGGAGGGATCTCTTCATTTTGTGACAATTTTTGTCACTTGATGCGCGAA
>JAISME010000175.1 GCA_031276915.1 Zoogloeaceae bacterium | reverse complement strand
ATCCCGGCACCGGCAAGGCGCCCAAGGGGAGCTATTCCGGCTATGAGTTCAAACCAACACACAGCGTGAAGAAAATCGAAATCAACGGAATGACAGCACAGGATGGCTGGCATGGCGCAGTCCGCATCTGGTATGGCGGCAAGAACAAGACGCTGGATAAGCTGAACCTCGCTCTCCTGCTGCTTCCCGGGTTTGGCAAACTGCATGCAACAAATGGCAGGCCGCAATTCCGGCTGGAAAATGAGGCGCAGGGCAACAGGGCTGGCTCCATCGTCTGGGGCTGTGTCCTGAGCACATATAACACAAAGCCCTTCCGCGAGCTTCAGAAGTACCTGCCCGCCAGTTGCCGCTACTCAGGAGAGGGAGTGGGGGGGGCGAAGTAATGTGACCCTGATGATTCAGAACCGTCGCGCAACCGGACGGACATGCCCGGGAGGGCGCGACGGCGTGGTCCCGGGATAAATGCCGGGACCAGACATCCTGTCAAATGGAAGAGGAAGATTCGGGATCAGGGCGCTTTCCGGTATCCGGGAAACGGTGGGGGAAATACTTGCGCAACAGGAGAAAGAGCGTGTCCTCGAAACCTTCCGGCAATGCCGGGCGCGCTGCCTCTTCCGGCAGGGGGGCCAATACGATGCCGCCACCCGCCGCGTCATGGTCGTCGACCAGCACGAAGCGACCCAGCGAGGCGTTTTCGTGGAAAGAAGTGAGGGCAATGGGCCTGGCGAGGCGCAGGATGACGCTGCCGCAAGCGTTGCGGTTGAGCGCGCATGGACTGGAATCCGCCATGTCGTCGCGCGCGTCGCCCAGGACACGCTCGATCTTTTCCAGCCGCGCCTCGACCTTGGCGGCGCCCAGTTTCAGCAGATAGGACTTGCCGAATGTGAGCGGATTGCCGGAAAGCCAGATCATGTTCGCTTGCAGGCGGGAGGCCGTCTGCACCGGCGCGTTTTCGTCGACCTTGACCAGCACTTCGCCGCTTTTCGCGTAAATGTCCTCCACGAGCGTGAATCCCGTGGATTCGTGCATCTTGGCGACGGTTTTTACCGGAGCGCTCCAGGCTTCGATGCTGGCGATGCGGGCCTCCCTGCCGGAAGGCAGGAAGCGCACCCGGTCACCGACCGCGACGCGGCCACTCACCACGGTGCCGGCGTAGATCCGGCGTTCGTCGTTGTCGTTGCTGAAACGGTAAACGTCCTGCAGGGGCATGGCGAAAAAGGCGTCTTCCTCGGGCACGGGGTTGTTGAAGCCATCCAGGATTTCCAGCACGGTCTTGCCGCGATACCAGGGCGTTTCCGGAGCCGGCGTGACGATATTCTTCCCCTCGCGGGCGCTGACGGGGATGAAGGCGACCGGCTTGACGTCCAGGGATTCGAGATAGCGTTCGTATTCCTGCCGGATGGCGTGAAAAACGGTTTCGTCGTAGCGGTAGAGATCAAGCTTGTTGATGACCACCACGACCTGGGAAATTCCCAGGAGCGAAAGCAGGAGCCCGTGCCGCCGGGAATTCTCGGCCACGCCTTCGACGGCGTCGATGACCAGCACTGCCGCCACGGCGCGGGAGGCGCCACTCAGCATGTTCCGCAGGAATTCAACATGGCCGGGCGCGTCGATCATGATGTATTCGCGCCTGGCGCTCTTGAAAAAGACACGGGCGCTGTCGATGGTGATGCCCTGTTTCTGCTCGTCCTCGAGCGCGTCCAGCAACATCGAATACTCGAACACCCGCCCGTTTTTCTCGCAGGCGTTCCGGACGGCTTCGAGCTTTCCTTCGGGCAGCGACCGTGTGTCGGTCAGGAGCCTGCCTACCAGCGTACTTTTGCCATGATCGACATGCCCTGTAATCACGATGTTCATGCGCTCCGGCGTTCCGCTGGCGGCAACCCGCCCCGCAGATGGCGATCCGGTTTCATGGCGGCGGTTCCCGGCAGCGTTCGACCAGCCTTTTCGCATTACATGTATCCTTCCTTGCGCAGGGTTTCCAGTGTGCCGCCACCGTCCTTGTCCTGGGCGCGCCCGGAACGTTCGGCGACGTTCCTGAATTTGCCGCTGACCAGTTCCTCGATGATGTCCGCCGGGTTCTTCGCCGTCGATTCCACGGGCGATGTGCAGGGATAACAGCCGAGCGAGCGATAGCGTTTGCCCGCGCCCTGGTCGAAATAAACCGGAATGACCGGAATTTCTTCCTTTTCGATGTATTCCCAGATGTTGAGTTCCGTCCATTCGAGAAGCGGATGCACACGCACATGGGTTTTGGGCGCGAATTCGGTCTTGTAGAGATTCCAGAGTTCAGGCGGCTGGGCGCTTGCGTCCCATTCGCTTTTTTCGTCGCGGGCGGAGAACACGCGCTCTTTGGAGCGACTGCCTTCCTCGTCGCTGCGCACGCCGACGATCACGGCGTTGTAGGGTTCGGCCCGCGCGATCTCCATCCAGGCATCCTTTTGTGGATCGTAGAAACGCCGGGGCCAGGAGCCGTCCAGTGTATGGATGAGCGCGTTGCTTTTCAGCTCCCGGCAACAGGCGAGACGGTCGAGGCCGTCGACGAATGTCCTTTTCTCCGCCAGCGCCTGGATATTCTGCCCGACCACGAGCCGCAACTTGAGCTTGCGGGCGATTTCATCCCGGTAGGCGATCATTTCCGGAATTTTGTAGCGCGTATCGACATGAATCAGGTCGAACGGCACATGTCCGAAAAACGCCTTCTTGGCAAGCCAGAGCAGTACCGTGCTGTCCTTGCCGATCGACCAGAGCATGCCGATGTTCCGGAAGGATTTATAGGCTTCCCGAATGATGAAGATGCTTTGCGCTTCGAGTCGTTCAATCTTGTTCATCTTGGTGTCCGGTCACTTGTCGCCGCGGGGGAGGGGGGATGGTCGCAGGTGCAGGCCGCATTCCTTGTGTTCCGGGTTTTCCCACCACCAGCGTCCAGCGCGGATGTCCTCGTCCGGACCAACGGCGCGGGTGCAGGGAGCGCAGCCGATACTCCTGAAACCCTCGCCGTACAGCGGATGCAGGGGCAGCCGGTGACGCGCGGCGTGGTCGAATACTTCCTGCTCGCTCCAGTCCGCGAGCGGATTGACCTTGATGATCCGGTGCGTTGTGTCGTATTCGAGCAGGCACAAATCCGAGCGGGTGACGGATTGCGCGGCGCGCAGGCCGGTGATCCAGGCATTCTTGCCGACCAGGGCGCTTTCCAGGGGATCGACCTTGCGGATTTTGCAGCAGCGGTGCCGGTTTGCCAGGCTGTGCCGCATGCCCCATTGACCGAGATCGGCTTCCAGTTGCCGGGTCGCTCCAGCGTCCGGCACGCGGGCGTGGATGCGGACGTTGAAGAATCGTTCGACGGTCGCGTGGTAGGCCGCCGTTTCCGGAAAGAGTTTTTGCGTATCGAGCGTGAAGATTTCCACGGGACGTGTCACGAATGTTTTCAGAAGATGCAGGACAACCACGTCTTCCGCCTGGTAGCTGAAGGCGAGAGCAACGTCACCCGCGATTTTCTCCAGAATGTTGGCGAACATCGCGCCGTCGGAGCGGGAGGCAGGGGACATCGTCGTTTCGATTCAGTTCTGGTTCATCAAGGGGAAGCGGATTATAAGCTTCGTGATCCAGGATGAGGGGTGTCCGATGGGGATATGCATATTCCACTGGGCGATAAGGTCGTGATGATTCCGCCAGGCGTTTCCCTGCACCTCATCTGGCGGTGGATTCGGTGGTCATGCCGCGCCGTGTCTTCCCGGTTTTTTCCGGCCTGTCCATTGCAGCCAGAGCAGGATGCCCAGGACCAGGAGAGCGATGCAGGCATCGCCCCAGACGATATAGGGGGTAATGCCCTGGTGGCCTCGCACCTCGCCTTTCAGGACGCCGGTGGTAAAGGGCTCCAGGACAGCCTGCACGTAACCATCGGGCCGGATGATCGCCGTCATGCCGGTGTTGGTGGCGCGCAGCATGGGGCGTCCGGTTTCCAGGGCGCGCATACGGGCGATTTGCAGGTGTTGCGCCTGCGCGAGCGAGCGACCGAACCAGGCGGTGTTGGAAAGATTGACCATCAGGGTGGCGCGGGGAAGCGGCGGCAGGAGTTCCTGGCCGAACAGGTCCTCGTAGCAAATGTTGGTCGCCACCTGTTGCCCGGCGATTGCCAGGGGCTGCTGGTCGGCGGGGCCGCTGGAGAAGCCCACCATCGGGATGCTGGCAAGACGCAGGAACCATTCGAAGCCCTTGGGTATGTATTCGCCAAAGGGAACGAGGTGTGTTTTCGAATAGGTTTGCGAGGGAGAAGCGCCGAAGCTGACGGCGCTGTTCCAGTAGTGTTCCCGGGTACGGGTGGGCACGCCGATCAGCAGGTCGCCATTCTGTCGTTGCGCCCAGGTCTTCAGGTCGGCCAGATAGTATTGCGGGATGGTGTCGAGAAAGACGGGCAGGGCAGTTTCCGGCAGCACGGTGAGTCGCGCCGGATGCTGGGTGATGAGCTTGCGGTAAAGCGCAAGCGTCGCCAGGAAGTTTTCCGGTTTCCATTTTTGGTCCTGCCTGATGTTGCTCTGGATCAGCGCGACGCTGACCGGCGATCCAACGGGATGTGTCCAGGGGATGAAGCGCAGGCCGCCGCCCACGGCCAGGACAAGGAGGGCCGCAATCCAGGGGCGCGGGGTTTGGCGGGAGCCGATGGCAAGCAGGGCGGCGACAAGGGCAACCGCGAAGGAGAGGCCGTAAACTCCCAGGATGGGCGCGTAGCCGGCCAGCGGGCTGGGAGGCGTCTGGGAAAATCCCAGGGCCAGCCAGGGGAAACCGGTGAACAGCCAGCCGCGTCCCAGGTCGAGCGCGGTCCAGAAGGCAGCGAAAAAAAACGCCTGCCGCCAAGGCGACGCGGGCAGATGACGGCGAAAGATGCCGCCAGCCACCGGATGGGCAACGGCCAGGGTGAGACACAGCAGGAAGGTCGGGACAGTTGCCAGGAGCATGGACATGCCGCCGAAGGCGTAAAGGCTTACGTAAACCCAGGAGACGCCTGACAGGAACAGTCCCATGCCGAAAAGCCAGATACGCAGGGCGGCGTGGCGCTCGCCGGGCGCGCGGACGAGCTGGCGAAAGAGAATGGCAAGTACAACCGGCGCGAGCCAGAACAGCTCCAGGGGGGCGAACGCGCAGGAAAACAACGCGCCCAGGAACAGGCAAAAAACAGGGGAAGAAACCGGATCGTGCTCCAGGCGATAGCAAAGCGCGTGAAAACGGGGGAAATTCAAGGCGTCTTCTGTGAGGAGGCGGACGCGGGTGTCACGACCAGGGTATAGAGGCGGCGGCTGTCGGCACGCAGCACGTGAAAGCGTATGCCGTCGATGTCGACCGTTTCGTTGCGTTTGGGCATGCGGCCCAGGCGGCGCAGGACAAGACCGCCGACGGTATCGAATTCGTCGTCGGGGAAATGTGTGCCGAACGCCTGGTTGAACGCCTCGATTTCGGTTTGCGCCTTGACGCGATAGTGCCCGGAAGCATCCTGGCGGATGTTGTCGTGCGCTTCGTCGAAATCGTATTCGTCCTCGATGTCGCCGACGATCTGCTCCAGCACGTCCTCGATGGTGACAAGGCCCGCCACGCCGCCATATTCGTCCACGATGATCGCCATGTGGTTGCGGGAGACGCGGAATTCCCGCAAGAGCACGTTGAGCCGCTTGGATTCCGGAATGAATACGGCGGGGCGCAGCCAGTCACGCAGGGAAAAGTTTTCCTCCGTCTGGAGACGCAGCAGATCCTTGGCGAGCAGGATACCCAGTACGTTGTCCCGGTCACCGTCGATCACGGGAAAGCGGGAGTGGGCGGTCTCGATCACCGTTGCCACGATTTCGGGAAACGGGGCATTGACGTCGATGATGTCCATCTGGGCGCGCGGGACGAGCACATCACCAACATGGGTTTCCGAGGCCGCGAGCGCGCCTTCGATGATCGAGAGCGCGTCGGTGTCCATGATGTTGCGTTCGTAGGCGGCATAGAGAAACTGGAGCACCTGCTCCTTGTTCTCGGGTTTTTTCCCCGGCAACAGGGAAAAAAGATGGTCCAGGAACCCGTGCGGGGCAGAACCGGAACTATCCATGGCAATGCCCCGCGGGTCCTGCGGACGGCGATTCTTCCGCGGAAACCATGGATGGATTCCGCGAGCGGGGTTTGTTCCCGTGACGGACTGTTTCTCCACGGGACTGGCGGACAAGCATCTTTCCGCGGAGTTTCGCGGACATGGTCGAGACGTCAGGTGGATATGGCATAAGAGACATAGGGATCAGGATACCCCAAGTCGGCGAGAATTTTCCGCTCGCGGGCCTCCATCGCGGCGGCATCTGTTTCATTTTCGTGATCCCATCCCTGCAAATGCAACATTCCATGTACGACGAGGTGCGCGTAATGGGCATGCGCGGATTTTCCCTCCGCGTCCGCCTCGCTTGCGGCCACTGCGGAACAGATGACGATGTCGCCTTCCACGCGGGGCTTTTGCGCATAGGAAAAGGAAAGCACATTGGTCGCGTGATCCTTGTCCCGATAGGCATGGTTCAGCGCGCGCCCTTCTTCCGCGTCGACCAGACGAATCGTAACCGTGCCGCCGCCAGCCAGCGCGGCCCGCGCCCAAGCGCGGAATTGCGCGGGTGAGGGAAGCCCTTCGCGGGGACAGGCGTATTGCACGGAAAGGTCGAGACGGCGATTCATCCGGGTTGACAGGGGGGCGCGAAGACAAGCCCATGGGCGAGGTGGGGGATTATATTTCCAGTGGCGGAGCCACGGCAAACCCGCAGCGGGACGCGCGCGCAGGGATGCGGTCATGCCGGGCGCACGAAAAACCCGCATATGCAACGCGGGCTTTCGCACGAAACAGTCGGGCTGCCTACAGCCCGGTCCGGCTGATTTCCATTTCTTTCAGGTTTTCGGAGACAACGAATGTCGCTTCGGTATTGGCGCGGATGTCCTCGACGGAGACGCCTGGCGCATATTCTTCCAGCACCAGCTTGCCGCCGTGGAAACGGAACAGCGCCATTTCGGTGACGAGGGTCGAAACGCGGCCCTTCGCGGTAAGCGGCAGATTGCATTTCTTCAGGATTTTCTTCTCGCCCTTGTTGGTGTGTTCCATGGCGACGATCACCTTTTTCGCGCCTACGGCCAGATCCATCGCGCCGCCCATGCCAGGCACGTTCTTGCCGGGCACCATCCAGTTGGCGAGATCGGCGTTCTCATCGACCTGCAAGCCGCCCAGCACGCAGGCGTCCAGATGGCCGCCACGCATCAGCGCGAACGAAATCGAGGTATCGAACGTGGAACCACCGGGAATGATGCTGCACGGCGCGCCCCCCGCATTCACGACGCGAGGCTGGCCAATGGGAGTGATTTTCTCCGGCACCGGGCCGATGCCCAGAAAACCGGTCTCCGATTGCAGCAGCAGGGTGACGCCGGGCGGCAGGTAATTGGCGACCAGCGTGGGCAGACCGATGCCCAGGTTTACGACATCACCGTCGTTCAATTCCAGCGCGATGCGGCGCGCGATGAATTCCTTGGCGCTCATTTGTTCTGACATGGCTCTCTCCTCTTCTACGCGGGGTAAACGATGTAATCGACCAGCACACCTGGTGTCATCACGTGATCCGGGTCGATGCAACCGACTTCGACGATCTGGTGCGTCTCGACGATGACGGTCTCGGCAGCGAGCGCCATAAGCGGGTTGTGGTTGCGCATCGAGATGTAATAGACGAGGTTGCCGTATTTGTCGGAGCGCATGGCTTCCAGCACCGCGAGATCAGCCTTGAGCGGCAGTTCCAGCAGGTAGTCCCGGCCATTGATGTTGAGCACGGGCTTGCGGTTGAGTTGCTGGCCATTGAAGGTCAGGGGTTGCTCCACGTCACCAACCGAGGTGCCGACACCCGTGGGCGTGAGCACGCCACCCAGTCCGGAACCACCCGCGCGGATGCGCTCGGCGATCGTGCCGATGGGACAGAGTTCGATTTCCATCTCCCCGGCGAGCATCTGTCGCTGCGCTTCCTTGTTCAAGCCGATGTGACCGGTGATGAGCTTTTTCACCCGCTTGTTGCGAATCAGAAGGCCGATGCCTTCCGGCCCCTTGGTGGCGTCGGAAAACGCGGCGTCGTCACCGATCACCGTGAGATCCTTGACGCCCGAATCCAGAATCGCCTGTATCAGTCGCGGTGGCGTGCCATTGCCCATGAAGCCGCCATACATGATGGTCATGCCATCCCTCAGGAAGGAGGCGACCTGGTCGATTTCCAGTTTTTTGGATTTCATTGATGTGTTTCTCCAGAAAGATTGTTCTGGCCGAAACGACGTTCGGCCCGGACAGGCTTCCATGTTGTCGCCAGCAAGCCTTTCCAAGGATGGATTCTATCCAGATCGCCTTGGAAGATAAAGTACATTTCCCGTCTTTTTGCATCCAGTTTGCAGATATTCGCGGCATTTTCCGGTCAGAATCCAGTCATGATCCTGGCACAATGCATTCCAGCCGGGTTCCGGATATGGCAAGCGCGCTCCGGAAACCCGTTGAAACGCGTAACGCGGTCGAAAATCGTTGTCGGCGAAAAAGGAACATGGTGCGGTTGCTCCGGGAATCGGGAGAAAAAAATCGACATATAACAGGGTAGGATTTTCTTCCAATGAGGCTGCCACGGATTTTTCGCCCGCACCCTGGAGGTTTTGGGCGAGAATAGCGGGATGAGAAGGCTTTTCCCACTGGAAATGATTGGCATTTGGCGTTTCGTGCCGATGATTTTCTGTTTCCTCCCCTTCACTTGCAGTGTTCAGGCGCAGACCCGGAATCCGGTTCTGGATGCCGTCGAGCAGTACGTCCTCGAACAGTTGCAGGGACAGCCTGGTGAAATTGGCGTGGCGGCAGGACCGCTCGACCCGCGTTTGCGCTTGACGCCCTGTGACCAATACCAGGCGTTTGCGCCGGCCGGCGTGCGTTTGGTCGGCGCCGTGAATATCGGTGTCCGTTGTCTGCGGCCCGCGCGCTGGAGCATCTACGTGCCGGTCCGGATACGGATCCAGCGTGCCTACGTGGCGACTGCCGTGTCGTTGCCGGCGGGGCGGCGCATTGAGCGGCAAGATTTGCAGCTCTTGCGGGGCGATCTGGGAAATTTGCCGGCTGGCGTGTTGACGACGCCGGAAGCTGCGGTCGGCAAAACCTTGAAAAACGCCCTGGCGGCGGGACAACCCTTGCGTCCGGAACAATTGATGGCGCCGCTGGCTATCCGGCAAGGCCAGACCGTCAAACTGGTTTATGAGGGACCGGGATTTACCGCCAGCAATGAGGGGCAAGCGCTCAACAACGCAAGCGAGGGACAGCCCGTGCAGGTGCGCACGCGCTCGGGAACGGTCGTTGGCGGGATTGCGGCGGCGGACGGAACGGTGCGCGTGGGAGATGCGCCATGAAAAAGTTCCGGGGTTGGCCTCAAGTTTGCTTTGTCTGTGTCGATAACAAGGTTGACCCTCCCCAAGCATAAAGCAGGAGACGCAAGTGAAAATCGACACGACTACGCTCGCATTGACGCCGAAGCCGGCAGAGCAACCGGTCGCCAGGCGCGCGAAGACAGCCGCAATGGACGACCAGGTGAGGATTTCCGGCGCCGCGCAACTGACGGGCGATGAGGCGCCGCCGATCGACAATGCGCGCGTGCGGGAAATCAAGACGGCAATTGCCGAAGGACGTTTCCATATCAACCCGGACGCCATCGCCGAGCGCCTGATCGACACGGCGTGGGAACTCATCGACGCGCAGCGCAAAGCCTGATGCCAACAACAACTTCCCTTGCCCAAATCCTGGCAGCGGAAATTGTCGCCGTACAACGCTTCGTTGCCTTGCTGAACGAGGAAAAGACAGTGCTTTCAAGTGCCTCGCTGGAGGGGTTGGCGCGTGTCGTGGCGGAAAAAGGCCGGCTGGCCGAGGAACTGGAAAGCATTGGAAGGCAGCGTCAGGATTGCCTGGAACGGCTCGGCATCGCGGAGGACGGAAAAACCGTGGAGTGTCGGCTTGCCGAAGCGCCGGATACCCGTATGTTGGAAGACTGGAAAAAATTACAGCAACTGGCCCGCGAAGCCAGGGAGCTGAACGAGCTGAATGGACGCTGCATTGCGCTTTTGGCGCGCAACAACAAGGAACTGCTGGATACCCTGGCGGGCAGGGATGCCTTCTACGGTCCGGATGGCCAGACAGCGGGAAAATCCGGCCTGCGCATCATCGATTCGGTCTGACATCCGTTGATCTACTTCGTTGCCGATTTGCACCTGTCGCCCCAAACCCCCGGGGCAATCGGCATCTTTACGGCGTTCTTGCGTCGTATCGCGCAAATGGGGAACGCGCTTTACATTCTCGGTGATTTTTTCGCGGCCTGGGTGGGGGATGACGAAGCGGAGCTTCCCGTTTTTCGCGGTATTGTGGCCGCGCTGCGACAGGCGAGTGACGCGGGGCTTGCGGTCGCGTTTCTGCACGGCAACCGGGATTTTCTGCTGGGCGAAGTGTTCACGAAGGCATCGGGCGCGCGCCTGCTGCCCGACCCTTATGTACTCACCACGCCAGAATGGCAGTTTGTGCTCTCCCATGGCGATGCGCTGTGCACCGACGATGTTGCCTACCAGCAATTCCGCGCCCATACGCGTAGCGCGGAGTGGCGGCAGGCATTTCTGGCGCAACCACTGGAAACGCGACGCGCCCTGGCGGAGCGCCTGCGCCAGCAGAGCGAAGCGGAAAAACGCGGCAAGGCGATCTACCTGAAGGATCTGAATCCCGCCGACACCGACGATTTTCTGCGCCGACATGGCTACGTCACCTTCATTCATGGTCATACGCACCAGCCTGGCCGGCACGATCATGTTGTTGACGGTATCCATGTCGAGCGCTGGGTGCTGGCAGACTGGTCGGAAACGCGGGGAGAAACCCTGGCCTGGGATGGTGCGGTGCTTGCGCGGCAGGTTTTGGCGGCGTGAGCACGCCTGGTTCCGACGATGTTTCCGAAACCAGCGGGAAGGCTTTATCGAATGCGCCCATGCCGCGCCTGTTCCGTCCGCTCATTCTTTTTCTTTCCCCGGTTTCCTGATCCGGGCACGCGCCGTTTCCAGTAAGTAACAAAGGCGTTCCGTTCCGTCCAGAAGACGCGGCGCGTGACGCTGGATGATGTCCGGATCGATATGGAACAGGTTGTTTCGGGCAACCGCCGTCAGGCGCGGCCAGCGTTTCCAGTCATCCAGCCATTCCGGGCGGGCGTCGGCCATGCCGGTTGCTACGATGGCTTCCGGATTGGCGGCGAGCACCGCTTCCAGGTTCACGGTCGGAGCCAGTGCATCCAGATGGCCGAAAATGCTGACGCCGCCACATACCCGAATGGCGCTGGTGATGATCTGCGGCTTGCCCACGGTCATCAGGGGTTCGTTCCAGATCTGATAAAACACTTTCACTGGCATCCGTCCGCCATACATGGTGGTCAGCCGCGCAAGCCGTGCGCGAAACGCCTGGGCGGCGGCATTGGCGACCGCTTCCGTTCCCGCCAGCTTGCCGTAGCGCTCAAGTTGCGCAGCGATGTCCCCGATGCGTTCGGGCTGCGTGACGAAGACCGGCAAACCCAATGTCCGCAGCCGATCCAGTTGGGCGGGCGCATTACCGCCCGCCCAGGCGATCAGCAAATCCGGCTTCAGTTTCAGGATGGCTTCCAGATCGAAGCGCGTGTAGTCTCCGACGCGGGGAACAGCCCGGGCCTCGGGTGGGTAGTCGCTGAAGGAGACCGCTCCCACCAGATAACGCCCTGCCCCCGCCGCGTACAGGGTTTCCGTGATGTGCGGCGCCAGGCTGACGATGCGTCGGGCTGGCGCGGAAAGGCGCAGTGCGCGCCCGGTGTCGTCGGTCAAGACAATGGGCGTGGCGACGGCATGTCCGGTATGGGACGCCAACAGGACAAGAAGAAGGATTTTCAGGAAGAAAGCGCGCATGGCGCTCGCTTGCCGGTCAGCTTTCAATTTCGGCCCGTTCCAGCAGTGTTCTGAGCGCCTGCGCCAGGCTTGATGTCTTCGGCATGGACTGGATGTTGGCGGAGATCGTTGCGGCGCTTCGCGCGGACAGGGGTTTCCTTTTGGTTGCGCGCGGTGTCGCACAGGGAAGCGCGGGTTGAACTTTGACCTCGATCCGATTACACTCGACGCCATTTTTCGAAAAACTTTCAGCAAGGCGCGGCGTCAATTGCCGCAGTTTGGATGCGACAGCCCCGTTGATTGCGTGCAGCACGATGGCGCCCCGGCGATAGTTGGCAACTCGCGCTCGCGCCGCCAGCCCGGCGGGAGCCGCCGCGGCAAAAAGCGCGCCCAGCCGCGTCAGCAGGCGGGCATGAACCAGGAGTCGCGCATATTCGCCGGAATGTTCCAGCAACGTTTCGGGTGACAACATAGGAGACAGGCCTTGCAAATTATTCTGGTTTCCAGCCGTTTGCGTCCAGTTCGGACGCTGACGCTCAAACCCTGGCATATTGTCGCAGGGATTGCGGGATTGGCGCTCATGATTTTTGTGAGCGCCTTTGTCGTTTCCTGGCTTTCCCTGCACTGGCGGCTGCCGATGACACAGAGATTTCTGCATGCTGTTGGACACCAGGACGCCCGAACGGTCGAGACTGCCTTTAACCGCAATCTGAAGGCGCTCGCTTCCCGCGTTGGGGAATTGCAGGCCAGCATGATGCGGCTGGATAACCAAAGCCAGCGGCTTTCCGAGAGAACCGGAACACCGGTGGCTGCCGCGGCGCCCCAAGGCGGGGCTTTCGTGCCCGCGCCATTCCCGGAAGAGAGCCTGCGGTTGGAAATCGAGCGGCTGTCCGGCCAGATCGAGGAAAAATCCCTGATCCTGAACACCATGGAAGAAACGGTCCGCGCCCGTTTGCTGCGGCGCATGCTTTTGCCGACCACCTTGCCTGTGCGCGGCGGCGCGCGCCTGGGCTCGCCGTTCGGCGAACGGATCGACCCGTTTGGACGCGGACGCGCCATGCACGAGGGGCTGGATTTCGTCGCCCCCTTCGGCACGCCCATCCTGGCTGCGGCCGATGGCGTCGTGGTCTTCGCGGCGCCACATCCGGAATTCGGCAACCTCGTGGAAGTCAATCACGGTGGCGAACTGATTACCCGTTACGCCCACATGTCTGCCCTGGCGGTCTCCGCTGGCACGTCCGTGCGGCGCGGACAGGAAGTCGGCAAACTGGGCTCCACCGGGCGCTCTACCGGTCCCCATCTGCATTTTGAGGTGCGCCAGAACGGCATGGCGATTGATCCGGCTGGCTTTTTGTCCAATCCCGTCGCAAGAAACGGCAAGTCCGCCGGGAAAACATAGGATTGCGGACTATGGCGGGCCAGTCGGCAATTTTTCCAGCGCCTCCTGGATTTCCAGCCAGCGGTATTCGGCGGCTTCCAGTATCGCCGTGATTTCCTCCTGGCGGCGCGCCAGGGTCTCATGCTGTTGGCGGGCGGCTTCCGGCGCGTACAGCGCGGGGTCGGCGAGGCTTGTTTCCAGCGTCTGGGCTTCCGCGGAGAGCGCGGACAATTGTGTTTCCAGCTTTTCCAGTTCCTTCAGGAGCGAACGCCGTTTTTGCAGGACCTCCCGGCGCGCGGACGCTTCCATCTCGCGTTTCCGGCGGCGTTCGGATCTTGGCGTTCCTTCCGGTCGCGCGGACTTCCGGGCGGCGCGTTGCGCCGCGAGCCAGTCGGCGTAATCGTCCAGGTCACCGTCGAACGGACGCGCGCTGCCATCGGCGACCAGCCAGAGTTCATCGGCAACGGTAAGAAGCAGATGCCGGTCGTGAGAGACCAGCACCACGCCGCCGGCGTAATCCTGCAAGGCAAAGCAGAGCGCCTCGCGCATTTCCAGATCGAGGTGGTTCGTCGGTTCGTCGAGCAGGAGCAAATTGGGGTTCCTGCGGATCAGTAAGGCAAGCGCGAGCCGGGATTTTTCCCCGCCCGAGAACAGCCCGACGGGCATTGTCGCCATGTCGCCGCGGAAGTCGAACCCGCCCAAGTAGTCCCGCAAGGCCTGTTCCGGAGTTTCGGGTTCCTGGCGCGACAGGTGTTGCAGGGGCGATTCGCCGGGACGCAATTGTTCCAACTGGTGCTGGGCGAAATAACCGATGGTGAGCGTTCGGGCTTCCGCGCGCTTTCCGCGCAGCAGCGGCAGCTCGCCCGCCAGCAATTTGACGAGCGTGGATTTTCCCGCGCCGTTACGTCCGATGAGGCCAATGCGGCTGCCGGAGGCAATGCGCATTTCCAGACTGGAAAGCGCTTCCGCGCCATGATAACCCGTTGCCGCCTGGTCTAGCGTCAGGAGCGGGTCGGGCAATTGCGCGGGTGTGACGAATGAAAAGCTGAATGGGGAATCGACATGCGCGGCGGCGATGACATCCATGCGGGAAAGCGCCCTGATGCGGCTTTGCGCCTGTCGCGCCTTGCTCGCCTTGGCGCGAAAGCGTTCGATGAATCGGTTCAGGTGCGCGATCCGTCGCTGCTGCGCGGCGCAGGCCGCCTGTTCCGCCGCCAGGCGCTCGGCGCGGGTTTTTTCGTAGGTGGAATAGCCGCCTGTATAGAGGACGAGTCGCCGGTTTTCAATGGCGAGGATGCGTCCCGCGACGGCATCGAGGAAATCCCGGTCGTGGGAGACGACGATCAGCGTCGCGGCAATGTTTTTCAACCAGCCTTCGAGCCACAGGATGGCATCCAGATCAAGGTGGTTGGTGGGTTCGTCGAGCAGCAAAAGGTCGGAACGGCAAAAGAGCGCCCGCGCCAGATTGAGCCGCACTCGCCAGCCGCCGGAAAATTCCGCCACGGGCGTTGCGCAATCCGCTTCGGAAAATCCGAGGCCGGCGAGCACCTCCGCGGCGCGGGCGCGGGCGCAATAGCCGCCGATGTCGCCGTAGCGGACATGGAGTGCGGCAATTCGCTCTCCTTCCCCATGCGTTTCGGCGGCGCGTATTTCCGCTTCCAGCCGGATGAGTTCAGCGTCGCCCGCCAGCACGAAATCAAGGGCGGCATCGGCGAGCGCGGGCGTTTCCTGTCCGACCCGCGCCAGCGTCCAGTCCGGCATCGTGATGTCCCCTTTTTCTGGCAGGATATCTCCGGCAAGCAGCGCGAACAGGCTGGATTTTCCCGTACCGTTCGCGCCCACCAGCCCCACGCGCCAACCGGGGTGAATGCGTACATCCGCATCTTCGAACAGCGTCTTGCCGGCGCGCGCGAGGGAAAGATTCCGAAGGGAAAGCATGGTTTCGCGGACTGGATGCGTCCAAAGGGAGGGGATTCTACCCGGTGCGGCGGATTTGGAATACGGCCCGCGCGGACGCTTTGGCCTTGGTGTGACGGAAGAAAGACGCGGTGTCGTCGATGTCTGGAATCGATGTCTGGACGGGACGCGGTTTTCCGTTGATGACGTCGAATGAAACCCGTATGCCTTTCTGGTGGCTTGCGAGGCAGGGGAAGCCGCTTCGATGTCCTGGCACCGGAAAGCGAACCGGTTGATTGATGCCGTGATCCGTGCGCGGCAAACTTGGAGGAATTCCCGGAGGGCGCGGCAGTCCGGGGAAAGTCGCCATCTGCCGGAGCAATTGCCGTTCGCCGGACAAAATGCTACGCTTCCAGAATTCCGTGGAGCGCTCCATCCGGCGATTTCCGGTTGGCCTGCGCGATTTTGGCGGAAGTTTGTCTGACAAGAGGTTCCAACACATATGATCATTCTGAAAAGCCCGCGGGACGCGCTTCTGGTTCCCCTGCAATCCGTTTCCGGTATCGTGGAACGTCGGCATACGTTGCCGATTCTTTCCAACGTGCTTCTGGAAAAGCGGGAGGGTGCCCTGACCCTGATCGCCACCGACATCGAAATCCAGATCACCACATCGAGTCGTGATGTTGGTGGCGATGGAGACGGCGCGGTCACGGTGGCCGCGCGGAAATTGCAGGACATCCTGCGTTCGCTGCCGGATTCCGCGCAGATCACCCTTGATCTTGAGGACAAACGCCTGCTGGTCAAGGCGGGGAAAAGCCGTTTTTCCCTGCAAACCCTGCCCGCTGAGGATTTTCCACGCATGGCGCTTGCCGAAGACGCAAGCCAGACCCTGAAGGTCACGCAAAAGGAATTCCGTGCCCTGATCGCCAAGACGCAATACGCAATGGCGGCGCAAGACGTGCGTTACTACCTGAACGGTCTCATGCTGATGGTCGACGGTCCCGAGCTGCGTTGCGTGGCGACCGATGGCCACCGCCTCGCCTATAACAGCATGGCGATCGAGGCCGATTTGCAACGGCAGGAAATGATCCTGCCCCGGAAAACCGTGCTGGAATTGAACCGTCTCCTTTCCGACAGCGAAGAACCGCTGGAAATCGTTCTGGGCGGCAGCCAGATCCGTTTTGCCTTCGGCGAAACCGTCCTGGTCTCCAAGCTGATCGACGGCAAGTTCCCCGATTACGAACGGGTGATTCCGCAGACGCTGGAAAACCACATGACAGTCAATCGCCAGGCCATGCATGCCGCCATGTCGCGCGCAGCCATCCTGAGCAACGACAAATTTCACGGCGTGCGCGTCATTCTGGACGCTAATACCCTGAAGATTGCCGCCGTCAATGCGGAACAGGAAGAGGCCGAGGAGGAAATCGAAGTCCAGTACGAAGGCGCGCCGCTGGACATTGGTTTCAACGTTACCTACCTTCTGGATGTCTTCAACAATCTTGCAGGCGACGAGGTGGTGTGGAGTTTCAACGACGCCAATTCCAGCGCCCTCATCACCGTTCCCGGCAATGACCGCTTCAAGTACGTGGTCATGCCGATGCGCATCTGACACCTCCCTCCCCGCGTCCTGTCCCCGCCGCCGGGATAGGACGCTGACGCCGCATTGCCGCGCTTTTTCACGGCCCCGCTCCTGATACGGAAAACGCCATGACCGACCAAGCCCAGACTCCCGATTACGATGAAGACAGCATCCAGCAGCTCGAAGGACTGGAGGCCGTCAGGAAGCGCCCTGGCATGTACATTGGCGATACTTCCGACGGCACGGGCCTGCACCACATGGTGTTCGAAGTTGTCGACAACGCCATCGATGAAGCGCTCGCGGGACATTGCGATGACATCGTGGTGACCATTCACGCCGACAATTCCATTTCCGTCACCGACAACGGGCGTGGTATTCCCGCCGGCATCAAGTTCGACGACAAGCACGAGCCTAGGAGAAGCGCGGCAGAGATCGTCATGTGTGTGCTGCACGCGGGCGGCAAGTTCAACCAGAATTCCTACAAGGTCTCTGGCGGCCTGCATGGCGTTGGCGTTTCCTGTGTGAACGCGCTCTCCGAGTGGCTGCGGCTCACCATCGCCCGCGACGGCAAAAAGCGCTTCCTGGAATTTCGCCGCGGCGTGCCGAAAGAGCGTGTCATCGAGGTGGTAAACGGCATAGAGACCAGCCCCATGCGCGTCATCGGCGAGACCGCAAAGCGCGGCACCATGGTGCATTACCTGGCCGACGCGGAGATTTTCGGCAATGTTGAATATCACTATGACATTCTCGCGAAACGCCTGCGGGAGCTTTCCTTCCTGAACAATGGCGTCAAAATCCGCCTTGTCGATCAGCGCGTTGGAAAAGAAGAGGATTTTGCCTTTTCCGGCGGCGTCAAGGGTTTCGTCGAATACATCAATCGCAACAAAACGGCGCTGCATCCCAACGTCTTTTATTCCAGCGGCGAATCGGAAATTCCCAGCGGCGGCACGGTGAGCGTCGAGGTGGCGATGCAGTGGAACGACAGCTACCAGGAACAGGTGCTCTGCTTCACCAACAACATCCCCCAGGCCGATGGCGGCACGCACCTGACCGGCCTTCGCGCGGCAATGACTCGCGTCATCAACAAATACATCGAGGAAAACGAGATCGCCAAGAAGGCGAAGGTGGACATCACCGGCGACGACATGCGCGAAGGTCTGGCCTGCGTGTTGTCGGTCAAGATGCCCGATCCCAAGTTCGCCAGCCAGACCAAGATGAAGCTCGTTTCCTCCGAGGCCCGTCCGGCGGTGGAGGAAGTCGTGGCGGCCAAGCTTTCCGAATTCCTGCTGGAGAGGCCCATCGACGCCAAGACCATTTGCGGCAAGATTGTCGATGCCGCCCGCGCCCGTGACGCTGCCCGCCGCGCCCGCGAAATGACGCGCCGGAAGGGCGTCCTGGATGGCATCGGCATGCCAGGAAAGCTCGCCGACTGCCAGGAAAAAGACCCCACCCTCTGCGAACTCTACCTGGTCGAGGGGGATTCCGCCGGCGGTTCCGCCAAGCAGGGCCGCGATCGCAAGTTCCAGGCCATCCTGCCCCTGAAGGGCAAGATCCTGAATGTGGAGAAGGCCCGCTTCGACAAGATGCTTTCCTCGCAGGAGGTCGTCACCCTGATTACCGCGCTGGGCACCGGCATTGGCAAGGACGAATACAAGCCGGAAAAACTCCGCTACCACCGCATCATCATCATGACCGACGCCGATGTGGATGGCGCCCACATCCGCACGCTGCTCCTCACGTTCTTTTACCGGCAGATGCCGGAACTGGTGGAACGCGGCCACATCTACATCGCGCAACCGCCGCTCTACAAGGTAAAGCACGGCAAGACCGAGCGCTATCTGAAGGACGACCACGAATTTCACCGTTTCCTGCTCAACATGGCGATGCAGGAAGCGGCATTCACGCCCAGGGTGGACGCCGAACCCATCTCCGGCGGCGCCCTGGAAGAGCTCGCGCGTTCCTGGCTTGCCTCGCAGGCCATCATCGAGCGTCTTTCCAACTGCATGAATCCGAAAGCGCTGAAAGCCATCGTCGAGCACGATCTCGACCTCGATCTCGAAAGCGAGACGGGCGCCAGGGAAAGCGCCGACCGGCTTGCCCGTTATCTGGAAGAGGACGGCATTCAAGTGCGCGCCGCGTTCGACACCGACCGGGAAACCTGGCTTTTGCGTACCGAGCGCGTACACCACGGCAACGTCAAGGTTGGTATGCTGGACGATGATTTCCTGAAATCCGGCGATCACGCGCAGCTCAAGAAAACCGCCGGACTCCTTTCCGGACTTCTGGGCGAGGGCGCGGTCATGGCGCGCGGTGAGAAAAGACGCCCCGTCCGCAATTTCGCCGAAGCGATGGACTGGCTCCTGAACGAGGTCGAGCGCGGTATCAGCAAGCAGCGTTACAAGGGTCTGGGCGAAATGAATCCCGAACAGCTTTGGGAAACCACGATGGACCCGGAGGTCCGGCGGCTTTTGAAGGTCAACATCGAAGACACCATCAGCGCCGATCAGGTCTTCAACACCCTCATGGGCGAACTCGTGGAGCCACGCCGGAACTTTATCGAGTCGAACGCGCTTTATGCGCGGAACATTGATGTGTAAACCTGCCGGGGCAGGCGATTCATCATGCGCGGCGGAGCCTGACGATGCCCGCCGTTTCCGGAACGGGATGCCGTCCGCAGGTTCCGCGAAACTGAAAATCCTTTTCCTGGTCCAGAAAGACCAGCGCATCATTCTTGACCGGCTTTATGAAAGCGTCGCCGCGCGTACGGAGTGCGACTTGCGCTGGCTGGATAGCGGCGAACAGGCGAACCTGCGGCGTTATTTCGATGCGAACATCGAAACGGGGCGATATGCGCGCGTCGTGCTTTTTCTCCGCTTCAAGAAGGAATTGCGCCAGCGCCTGTTCATGCGCGGTCTTTCGAACCTCGTTTTGCTGGAGCACGACGCCTGGCAGAATTATTTTCCCGGCAAATACAGGGGGAAATTCAGCGCGCATTACCGTCAGTTGCCTGCGGCGCGCGTCTTGTGTTCCGGCTTTCAGGTGGCGGAAAAATTACGCGCCGAGGGTGTCGACGCGGTTTTCGTCCCCAAGGGCTACGACCAGGCGTTGCTGGCAAACCGGGGTCGGGCGCGCGACATCGCGCTGGGGTTCGTGGGAAGCGTCGGGAACGATGCCTACCGCCGGCGGCGGGCGATGCTGGATGCCATCCGCGCGCGCGCGCCGCTCACCGTGACGCGCACGGCATCGGGTACGGAATATGCCGACGCGCTGAATCGCATCCGGTTTTTCATCAGCGCCGACGTTGGCATGGGTGAATACATGGTCAAAAATTTTGAAGCGATGGCCTGCGGCTGCGTGTTGTGCGCTTGGGACCAGGGCGAAGCGGAAAATCGCGCCCTGGGTTTCAGGGACATGGAGAATCTGGTGCTGTACCGCGATGTCGATGAATTACTGGCGAAGCTTTCCGCGCTGCGCGCGGCGCCGGAACGGGCTGACGCCATCGCTGCCGCCGGGCAGGCGCTGGCGGAGCGCGCCTACAGTTTCGCCCGCCTGGGGGCGCGCATTGCCGAGGCGCTCGTTCCTCCCCTGCGCCTCAATTCGGCTCCCGGTTTTCTGGAGCGGATGCGAATGGGGTTGCGCCTGTAACTTCCAGAGACCGCCGCGTTCCTCCGCCATGTCCCCTCGCTTCACGCGCTCCAGCCTGCGTCATCCGCGCATCGCGCATCACAACCCGCATCTTGTTTACCGGCCAGACATCGACGGTATGCGCGCCGTTGCGGTGCTTGCCGTCTTGCTGTTCCATGCCTTCCCGGATTGGTTGCCCGGCGGTTTCGTTGGCGTCGACATCTTTTTCGTGATTTCGGGCTACCTGATTTCTTCCATCATTTTCAGGGCTTGCCAGAAGGGAAATTTCAGTTTCACCAATTTCTACGCCCGGCGCATCCGGCGGATTTTCCCTGCCCTGCTTCTTGTCGTCGGCGTTAGCCTGGTACTGGGCTACACGGTGCTTTTCCCGGACGAATATGCCCAGCTCGCCAAACACGCGCTGGGTGGCCTGGGGTTCGCCGCCAATCTGGTGTTCTGGTCGGAGACGGGCTATTTCGACACGGACGCGGAACTGAAGCCCTTCCTGCACCTGTGGTCATTGGGAATCGAGGAGCAGTTTTATCTTTTCTGGCCACCGATTGTGCTGTGTGCATGGCGGTTCCGGCGATATTTCGCCTGGATTCCTGGCGGGCTGTTTTTCCTGTCGCTGGCGGCATGTGTCATTGGGACTTCCCTCGCCTCCACCGGGAGCTATTTCCTGTTGCCGACACGCGCCTGGGAATTGCTCGCGGGCGCAATTCTGGCGTACCGCGTTGCCGGCTCTGGTCCGGTATTCGCCCGCTCCGGCATTGCCGCGGGAAGCGCGGCGCTGGGCGCGTGTCTCGTCCTGGCGAGTTTCTGGCTGATCGACAGGAACAGCCCGTTTCCCGGCTGGCGCGCCCTGTTGCCCGTCGGCGGAACGGTGCTGGTCATCGCGGCGGGTGAAGGCGCGTGGGTCAATCGCGGCCTGCTCGCGCGCGGTCTGGCCGTTGGCATCGGACGCATCAGCTTTCCGCTTTACCTGTGGCATTGGCCGTTGCTCGTTTTTCCGCGCATTCTGGGTTGGGACCAATCGGCGGTCGCGCGCGCCGCCGCGTTGGCGCTGGCCGTTTTGCTTTCCTGGCTCAGCTATCGGCTGGTTGAAAGCCCGGCGCGGCTGCGCGGCGGGAAACGGACCGTGATCGCGCTTGTTGCCGTGAGCGTCGTATTGGCGGCCCTGTCCGCCAACATCCTGACGCGCGACGGCTTGCGCTTCCGCCTGAAGGATGCCCAGGCGAAAGCCCACAGCAAACTGCTGGAATGGGATGACGAAAAAAAGGTGTACCCGGACAATTGCGACGCATGGCTGAAAACCGATTTGCCGCGGATGAAAAGGAATTCGGTTGGTGCGCGCTGCCACATGGCCGATCCCGCCCGCGCCCCGAACGCCGTCATCATCGGTGACAGTCACGCGGAAATGTTCTATTGGGGTCTTGCAAGGGCCTTGTCCGCGCGGGGCGTGAATCTCGCCATGCTGGAAAAATCCGCGTGTCCGCCATTCTATGGCGTCGTTTTTTTCGAGGGCGACGAACTGGTCAACAACTGTAGGGAATGGATGGATCCCATCATCGATTTCGTGGCGTCCCGCCCCGAGATCGAAACGGTCTTTCTCGGTGGCCGCTGGGTTACTCCCCTGCTCGGCAACGAACTCAAGGATCGGCCCGGACGCGTCAGCAAGACGCGCATGACCTTGCCCGGGCATCCCGGCCTGTCCACCGCGATGTCCGGGCGGGAGGTTTTTTCCCTTGCGTTCGAAGAAGCGTTGAAACGCCTGCGCGCGCGCGGGAAAAAGCTCGTTTTCCTGCACGATGTTCCGGAACTGCCCTACAACGTGCGCGAATGCCTTGCCTGGCGGCCCAACCGCTTCATCAATCGCGTGCCGCGTCCGGAATGCGTGGTGTCGCGTGAAATCATCGATCGCCGCGGCGCCGAATTCCGCCCCACGCTGGAAAATATCCTGGCGAAGTTTCCGGAAATCACCATCGCCGATCCGGTGCCGATCATGTGTGACGCGCGGGTTTGCCATGGTCGCCGCGATCAGGTCCTGCTTTATCGTGACGACGATCATCTCTCCATGGACGGATCGTATTGGGTCGGCGAACGCCTGATCCGGCAAATATTCGACGCGCGGCAGGCGGCATCAGGGAGTGGAGCGCGGTAATGTCCAGTCCAAAAAAATGCCTGTTGTATCTCGTTTACGGCGCGGAAACCTATCACCAGGAGGCGTTTTTCAGCGTCGTCAGCGCCCTTTCCCTTCTGCGTCGCGCGCGGGAAAGCCTGGAAATCCAGGTGGTGACGGATTGTCCGGACGCATATCACGGCCTGCCCGTGACGGTCAGGACGCTGGATTCCGAAACGCGCGCGCGCTGGAGCCAGCCATCCGGTTACCATTTCCGCATGAAACACGCGCTCCTGCGCGATGTTCTGGAAACGTGTGAAACAGCCGTCCTGGTCGATTCGGATACATTTTTCCGGCGCTCGCCCTTGCTGTTGCCGGAGCGCGTCGCGCCGGGGCATCTGCTGTGTCATGCCATCGAGGGTGTCCCGCGTGGCGACGCCGCCGCGCCGGGTCGCGCGCTGATCGAAAGCATATGGGCGGCGGAAGGCGTGACGACGCGGGAGTCGGTCCTCCTGAATTCCGGGGTGATCGGTCTGCATGCCTCGGACAGGGGCATCCTGGACCGCTCCATTGCCCTGATGGACCGTTTTTCCCGGATGGCGCGGGAAGTGTATATCCTTGAACAGCTCTGTCTTTCCATCGTCGCCCACGAGAAAATGGAAACGCGCCAGTGCGAGGATGTCGTCTTCCATTACTGGAGCCGGAAGGATATTTTCCGGGCAAAAATCGCCGCGTGGCTTGGGAAGCATCGCCATGCCCCTTTTTCGGAAAACGCGCTTGATGACATCGCAATGGTTTCCGAAAAACTCCCGCGTCCGGATTTTTTGTACCGGATGAAGGTGAAGATCGCCACGCGCTTCCTGCCGGACACCATGCGGCAATTCGCGAAGGAATTGTCTTACGGTTGCTATCCGTATCCGAATGCGTTCGACCGCGCGAGCGGTCCCTGCTGGTGGAAAAACGCTGCGGAAAATGCCATCGCGCGCGGCAAGTCAAGAAACCGGGAAGAAATCCTGGCCTGGCTGGAGACGCCCCGGTTGCGGTGGCTCATTGGTCCCAGAATCTCCGAGATACACGATTTTCTGCGACATGATCGAGGGCATGAGGAGCAGGTCGCGTCATGATGATTTTTTCGGAAAACAGTGAGGTTAGCCTGGTCGTCACCAGTTGTGGCAGATTCGATCTGCTGGCGCGCGCGCTGGAGAGTTTCGACAGGTTCAACACCGCTCCCGTGCGTGAGGTTTTCATCACGGAAGACTCGGGCAATGCGGCCGTCGAGGCATGCATACCGGATTCCTGGCGGAGCCACACGACGGTTTTTGTCAATCGTCCCAAACTCGGGCAGTTGGCTTCCATCGACCTTGCCTATGAAAAGGTGCGGACACCCTGGATTTTCCACTGCGAGGACGATTGGGAATTCTACCGTCCCGGTTTTCTCGAGGAATCCCTGTCGCTCCTGCGGGCTGATCCGCGGGCCTTGCAGGTCTGGCTGCGCAGCCTGCGCCACGATCTCGCGCAGCACAGTCCCTATGTGTTCCCGGGCGAACGACAACAGCTTGCCGGCATTCCCTTTTATCGCGTGCATTCTTCCAAGGAGGACTGGCAGGGGTTTTCGTTGAATCCCGGTTTGCGTCGCCTGTCGGATTACCACGCGCACGCGCCTTTTCGCCAGTACGCGGGCGAAAAGGCATTGTCGAAGCGCTATGCCGAAGAAGGCCGCTATGCCTTGATCCTTGAAAACGACGCCGTATTGCATACCGGCTGGGGCGCGCATGTCACGCTGCAACACGAGCGGTCGCGGAAACGGAAGGCCAGGCAGCGGCAGCGCCTGAAAATCGCGGCGGCCCTGATCCTGGGCATGGGAATCGGGTTGATCCTTGGAACGCTTTTTTGAAACGGGCCGGTCGACAATGCGCGCGGCCATGAAAGGCGGCAGGGCGCCGGATTGTCTGGCGTTTGCCCTGCTGTGCCTGATGATTCTTTTCGTCGTTTCCCCAAGGCTCAGGTGGGTCGCCAATTTCTATTATGTCTTTGTCGCCTTGCCGGGATTATGTCTCCTGCTCGGGCGGCGTTTCCGAATCCGCCCTTGTTCGGCGGAGTTGATCCTGTGGATAGTCTTCCTGTTCTGGGTCGCCGCGCAGGGCGCGTTCCTGAGCGCTCATCCGGGCGGATGGCGTTATGTGAAATATGTTTTCCACGTGGTTCTGTTCCTGGTCGTGGCGGGGCGCCTGGCCGCGCCCCGGATTTTCCGGACGGAAAGTTTCGCGCGGCTGGCCTTCTGGACGCTGGCCGGTTACATCATCATGTCCTGGCTTGCGCAATGGGGAAACGGAAGCTACATCCCCGGCCAGCCCATGCGCGACCTCCTGCTGCATGTCGCGACGACAACCTATTTTCCCGGATACCTGCTCGTTGGTCTGTTCGCGCTGCTGCTGCCCCGTTTGCTCAGGGCGGATCGCTGGGTCGAGCTTCCCTGCGCGTTGGGCGTCACGCTCTTCATCCAGGCCTATCTCATCCAGACCCGTGCCGGATTGGCGAGCCTGGTGGCGGTCCTGCTCGTGGCGACGGTCATCAGCCTGCGTGTTTCGCGCCGGGCCGGCCTGTATTTCCTGGGAGTGCTGCTTGTGCTGGCCGGTGTCGCGCTGCTGGCCTGGTGGAACATTCCGGAACTGCACAGCCTGACCCAGCGCGGTTCTTCCGGACGCGGTGAAATCTGGAGCAAATACCTGGCGGAATGGTCGCGGTGCGGAGTATGGCTTGGATGTGGCCCGAAATTCCAGAGCCGCCTCACCCTGGATTTCGCGGGGGGGATTCCCCTGTTGAAACCGCACAATCTTTTCCTCTCCCTGGCTGTCTACAATGGGTTGTGCGCGCTATTGTCGTTCTGCACCCTTTGCGTTCTCGCGCTTTCCAGGGCTTGGCGCAACCGCGATCCGTGGGGCGGATTCCTCCTTGCCGGCCTGGTTGTGTTGACCTTTTCCGGCGGGGAGTTGTTCATGCAGCCCAACATGAGCTGGGTGTTGTGTCTCTTTCCGATTGCCCTGATTTCGAACGCGTGGGAGCGCCGGCGTCAGGCAAGTCCCGGCGCGGAATCGGCGACAGGTCTTCCTGCCTGTCGCTGATCGGCGCGTGGCAGCGCTGTCGCGGCCAGTCGGATCAAGGGTGAAACGCGCCGCGCGGGAAAGTTCTTCCATGAACGCGCGGATGGTGTTGGTGGCGCTGGCGTGAAATGAATGTTACGCGTCCTGTCCCGCGATGCCTTCCAGTTGACCTTGCGCGTTGGCGAGCGCTTCCAGCGATGGCAGTTCCGCCCGGGCGACGAGGCCCATGTCATCCAGGAATTTCCTGGTCGTGGCGTATAGCGCCGGGCGGCCCGGGGTTTCACGATGACCGACCACATCGATCCAGCCGCGTTCTTCCAGGGCGCGGATGGCGTTGGTGTTGACCGCCACGCCGCGGATTTCCTCGATGTCTCCGCGTGTCACCGGCTGGCGGTAGGCGATGATGGCGAGCGTCTCCAGTATGGCGCGGGAATAGCGTGGCGGTTTTTCCGGATGGAGGCGCTCGAGGTAGGGCATGAATTCGGCGCGGGTGCGGAAGCGCCAGCCGGACGCCAACTGGATCAGTTCGACCGGGCGGTTTTTCCATTCCTCGCGCAATTCGTCCAGGCATTTGCGCAGAAGATCCGTTCCGACGGTCACGGCCTCCCCCTCGAACATCCGCCCGAAATCGGCGAGATTCAGGGGTTCCTGCGCGGAAAGGAGGGCGGCTTCCAGTATCTGTTTGAGGCGATGCAGTTCCATGTCGTTCCGTTCAGGCTTCTGCGAGCGCCGGCCTTGCCGCGGCGTCCTGGAACGCCTGCCGGATGTGGATTGGCTGGAAAGGTCCGGTTTGCGTGATTTCGACCAGGCGTTCGCGGGCGAGTTCCAGCAAGGCGATGAAATGCACGACCAGGCCCGGCGGCCCCATGCCGGTGTCGAACAGGCTGTCAAACCGGACGTAGCCATCCTGTTCCCGCAGACGGCGCAGGATGATTGCCATGTGTTCGCGCACGGAGAGCTCCTCGCGCGCGATGGTGTGATGCTCCATGAGTCTTGCCTGCCGCAGGATGTTGCGCCACGCGGTTTGCAGGTCGGCGAGCGAGACTTCCGGATAACGCTTCGCCAGCGTCTTTTCGACCAGCGTCGCCACCCAGAGGAAGTCGCGTCCCGCCTGGTCGAGCTGGTCGATTTTCTGCGCGGACTGCTTGATGCGCTCGTATTCCATCAGCCGCCGCGCCAGTTCCGCGCGCGGGTCCCCGGTTTCTTCCTCCCCGTCGGCGGACACGGGACGCGGCAGCAGCATACGCGACTTGATCTCGATCAACATTGCCGCCATCACCAGATATTCCGCCGCCAGCTCCAGGTTGCGGCTTCGCATTGCGTCTACGTAGTCGAGGTACTGGCGGGTCAGGGAAGCCATCGGAATGTCGAGCACGTCGATGTTGGCCTTGCGGATGAGGTACAAGAGCAGGTCGAGTGGCCCCTCGAAGGCATCCAGCATGATTTCCAGCGCGTCGGGCGGAATGTAGAGATCACGCGGCAGGGCATCCAGCGGCTGCCCATAGATGCGGGCAAGGATTTCCGGCGTGGTTCCGGTTTCAGGCGCGGAGGGCGGCAGGTTGCGCATGGATGAATGACGGCCAGGGAGTCCCGGATCAGTTGTACTCCACGCCCATTGCCTCGCGTACATCGCGCATGGTTTCCTTCGCCAGGTCGCGGGCCTTTTCGCAGCCGTCGGCGAGAATGGCTTTCACGATTCCCGGGTTTTCCCCGTAATGTCTGGCTCGTTCGCGCATGGGAGCAAGCTCCTTCAGGATGCCCTCGATCACCGGTTGCTTGCATTCCACGCAACCGATGCCGGCGCTTGCGCAACCTTCCTGCACCCATTCCCGGCAGGCGTTGTCCGAATACACCCGATGCAATTGCCAGACCGGGCATTTTTGCGGATCGCCGGGGTCGGTGCGCCGCATGCGGGCGGGATCGGTCGGCATGGCGCGCACCTTCCGGGTCACTTCTTCCGGCGTTTCCCGCAGCGCGATGGCGTTGCCGTAGGATTTGCTCATCTTCGCGCCGTCCAGCCCCGGCATCTTCGAGGCTTCGGTCAGGAGCGCTTCCGGCTCGGCCAGGATCATCTTGCCGGTTCCTTCCAGGTAGCCGAAAAGTCGTTCACGGTCGATTACGGAAAGATGCTGGACTTCCTCCAGCAGGGCTTGCGCCCGCTCCAGCGCGGCCTTGTCGCCATCCTGCTGAAAACGGGTGCGGAGTTCGTCGTAGAGCCGCGCCTTCTTGCTGCCCAGTTTCCTGACCGCCTCCTTCGCCTTGTTTTCGAAATCCGGTTCACGGCCGAAAAGATGGTTGAAACGGCGCGCAATCTCGCGGGAGAACTCGAGGTGGGGAATCTGGTCCTCGCCCACCGGCACCTTGTTGGCGCGGTAGATCAGAATGTCGGCGGACATCAGGAGCGGATAGCCCAGGAAACCGTAGGTCGACAAATCCTTGTGCGAAAGCTTTTCCTGCTGGTCCTTGTAGGTCGGCACCCGTTCCAGCCAGCCGAGCGGGGTCATCATGGACATGAGCAGGTGCAGTTCCGCGTGCTCCGGCACGCGCGACTGGATGAAGATCGTTGCCTGGTTCGGGTCCAGTCCGGCGGCGAGCCAGTCCACTACCATGTCCATCGCATTTTCGTGGATGCGCCGCGGATCGTCGTATTGCGTGGTGAGCGCGTGCCAGTCCGCCACGAAGAAGAGGCAGGGGTATTCGTGCTGGAGCTTTATCCAGTTGGCAAGCACACCGTGATAGTGGCCCAGGTGCAGGGCGCCCGTGGGGCGCATGCCGGAAACGACGCGTTCTGCGTACATGGTGTCTGCTCAGGAAAAAGGAAAAACAAGGCGGATGAGATACGCCGTCCACCCGACCAGCGGCCACAGTATTCGTCCCAGAAGGCCGGAAAAGGCAAGCAGGAGCAGAATCAGGAAGCCGAACGGTTCGATGCGCGCGTATTTTTGCGCGAATGATAGCGGCAACAGGCTGATTATGATGCGCCCGCCGTCGAGCGGCGGCAATGGCAGGAGATTCAGATACATCAGGATCAGGTTGATGCCGATGCCGGCGCTGCTCATGGTGAGCAGCGCGTGCGTATAGGGATTGTCCGGAATGGTTTTCGCCAGCGCGCCCAACAGCGCCCAGGCGAAGGCCATGAAAAAGTTGGCGGCGGGGCCGGCCAGCGCCACCCAGAACATGTCTTCCTTGGGCTTGCGCAAGTGTTCGGGACGAACGGGAACCGGCTTGGCGTAACCGAACCAGAAGCCGGAAAACAGGAAAAGGATCGCCGGCAGCAACACCGTTCCGAAAGGATCGATGTGTCGCAGGGGGTTCAGGCTGATGCGTCCCATCTTTTCCGCCGTGCGGTCGCCAAAATGACGGGCGGCATAGCCGTGCGCCGCCTCATGCAGGGAAATGGCGAACAGCAGTGGAATGGCGGCAATGGCTAGAAAGGCGATCTTGTCTTCCATGTTTTCCTGTGATTATTCCATGAATCCGAAAGGCGCCAGCGGCCCTTTTCCTTTGCGCACGAGTTCCGGCGTCTGGCCTGTCAGGTCGATGACCGTGGTTGGCTCGATGCCGCAGAATCCGCCGTCCAGCACCAGTTCGATGCGTCCGTCCAGGACATCCTGGATTTCCCAGGCTTCCTGCAGCGGCGTTTCCGCGCCGGGCAGCAGCAGCGTTGTCGTCAGCAGCGGTTCGTCCAGAACGGTCAGCAGGGCAAGCGCGACCGGATGGGCGGGAATCCTGAGACCAATGGTCTTGCGTTTGGGATGCGTCACCCGGCGCGGCAATTCCCGCGCGCCCTTGAGGATGAACACGTAACTGCCCGGCGTCACCGCTTTCAGGAGGCGATACTGCGCGTTGTCCACGCGCGCGAAACGGGCGATTTCCGACAGGTCGCGGCACATGAGCGTCAAATGGTGGTGTTCGCTTATTTCCCGGATGGCGCGCAGGCGACCCAGCGTTTCCTTGTCTCCCAGATGACATCCCAGTGCGTAGCAGGAATCGGTCGGGAAGGCGATCAGCCCGCCTTCGCGCAATATCCGCGCCGCCCGTTCCAGATAGCGGGTTTCGGGATTTTCAAGGTGAATGAACAGGCTTTGCGTCATGGCGCGTCAAACGGTGGTTTCCAGCAATTGCCAGACCGGTTTCAGCTCTTCCGGCAGGGGCGCGAGCAAGGTCGCGTTGTTTTCGGCGGTTCCGTGGAAATCGGAACCGCGGGAGGCGTGGAAATCAAATTCCAGCGCAAGCCGGGTGAAACGGCGTGTGTGTTCGGGCGTATGGCTGCCGCTCACCACCTCCAGCGCCTCGCCGCCCAGTGCCTTGAACACTTCCAGGAACCGTCGCGTTTCCCCGCTGGATATCCGGTAACGTCCGGGATGCGCGACGACCGCGACGCCGCCCGCCGTGTGAATCCAATCCACCACCTCGGCGAGCGCGGCCCAGCGGTGTTCCACGTAACCGGGCTTTCCGGGGGTCAGGTAGCGTTCGAATACCCGCGCCTGTTCCTTGAAGAGGCCGATTTCCACGAGATAGCGGGCAAAATGGGCGCGGGAAATCAGGTCGGGATTGACGGCATGGCGCATGGCGCCCTCGAAAGCGCCGGAAATTCCCAGGGTGGCGAAGGCTTCTCCCATGCGTCGCGCCCGCGCGACCCGGCCACCGCGCACGCTGGCAAGCCCGGCTTGCAGGCAGGCGTTTTCGGGATCGATCCCCAGGCCGACAATGTGCACCGACCGGCCCTCCCATTCGGCGGAAATTTCCACGCCACAGACAAAGGCAATGCCCGCAGCTTCCGCCGCCTGCCGCGCCTCGGCAAGACCGCTGACCGTATCGTGATCGGTCAGCGCCATATGTGTCACCCCGCGCGCCGCCATCCAGCTCGCGACCGCCGCGGGCGGCAAGAGGCCGTCAGAAGCACTGGAGTGACTGTGGAAATCAAAGACGCGGGCGGGAGAGGGCGGCAATGGGAAAAACAGGAAAAGCTTCAGGATCTCTATCCTAGCATATCCGGAAAATAGTATGGCAATCCAGGAAATCATCGAAAAAGACCACGGCGGGATTCCCGAACCGAACGCCAGCGGCCGGATCAGGCGCTTGTTCCGGACCGCCTTTCAATCGCGCGTGACAGGAAAACGCGAATGACGATCCGGAGCTTTTCGCGCGCCACGAAAAGCCTGCGGCGGCGGGCGCGTGGCACGCGAAAGCATGAAATTTGGTTGCGGCCCGGTAGACTTCCGCCTATAATCCCCGCCCTGTCGTTCGGGCCGATAGCTCAGCTGGGAGAGCGCCGCGTTCGCAATGCGGAGGTCGAGGGTTCGATCCCCTTTCGGTCCACCACTAATACATCCAAAGCAGTCCGACAAAGGCCGGAAACCCAAGTGAATTCAAGGGTTCTGGCCTTTTTCTTGTCCTGCGTCGTCCGGTAACATCCATTGACATCCGCTGTTTTCGTTGGTAACTTTGCTGGCAACGCACTTACCAACAGAAGGTGTTACCAACATGGCGAAGAAAAAGGGCGATGCCCGCATACAACGACCCTGGACGGACAAAGGAATCCGCGCATTGAAGCCAGAGGCGGCGGATTACAAGGAAGCGGAAGGCGGCGGGCTGTTCCTGATC